>NZ_JBAUSA010000188.1:0-3327 GCF_049581465.1 Caballeronia sp.
CCAATTGAGCCGTACCGCTGTCAAATCGGAGCAGTGTCCTGTTCGTCTTGGCAAAATCACAACTAAAGCCACTCAACTCTCTCGAGATCTCAGAACTTTGAGCGCAGCCGCGCCTTTCCCCTCAGTCGCGCAGGGACGTCGCACGATCGACAAACACTGCTCAGTGAAATCTGATTTATCGCATGCCTATGGGAAGCCTTAAGTCTTGTTGCTCTAGTCTATCGGCGCAAGGCCTCGCCGTTCGTTGGGGATCGATGTTTATTAAGGGTCAGCGGCGTATGAATGCTAAATAACGCAAGGAGTTGGGCACCGCGAGGCCCATGGCGCTACGCAGTGGCGCTAGTCGCCGCACTCGCTGCTTTCGGTGCAGGGGAATTGATGCAGCCCGTGCGGAAAGCGCATAGGCCCGCGCTCTTTTTTTGCGATTGCGGCGGTCTCGGCACCTGCGTGCGAAACGAAGAGTCGTTTCTGGCTCGGCGATCGGGGTATGCGAGTCTGGCTTTATGACGAAAAGAGGTCGGCCTTTTATTCGCTAATCAAACTCGTAGTATCGCTCGTTTTCTGTCGCCGCTGACTTTGCCGACAAGCTTGCTAGCTCGTAGGGTCCCTGCAGATTTGTCTCCTGACAGCACGGCACGAACCGACAAACTGTCCACAATCGCATTTGCCGCATCAGCATGGCCGCGACGCTGCAATTCATCCACGAGCACTCTTTGAAGACTTGGCCACACTCCCTCGTCCTGCCACTCGGCCAGTCGACGGGAGCAAACCTGGCCCGTACCATAGCCGAGTTTCTGAGAAAGCAGGGTCCACGAGATACCCGATCGCAGCACAAACACAATGCCGGAAAATACGGCACGATCCGGTGCTCGGGGACGCCCGGCGCTGCGGCGCTTCGGCAACGACCGCGTAGAAATCAATGGTTCAATCAGCGCCCAGAAGTCGTCGTCTATCAGATCTTCAAGCATAGTTCCCCTGGAAAAAATCGAAAACCCAGTCTCTTTTTATATAACAATTTTGATGTAACTCACCCAACTTGACCCTCAGCTTAGCGCGCCGCCCCCAAAGCACGGCTATTATTAGGCGACACATTGTTTGAAGAGCGCAGACGCGGTTTTGCATATGATGCGGCCCGCAAAAGCGTACAGAACCCGTCCCGTCTATTTATAGAACAAGTTCCTTAGCGCAGACTTAGGGAGCGCCCGATCCTGGCAGCTTCGGTGCCATCGTGCGCAGGAGCAGATGATAATAAGTCGCGTGAAAACCATCGCTGGCGTTCTGTAACACCAGGCGACCGCCGTTGCGGCGGGCGATCTCGGAAACGATCGACAGACCAAGCCCGCTGCCGCTGGATACTGTTCCCGGCACGCGATAAAACCGCTCGGTAACGCGGACAAGCTGGTCATCGGGAACACCCCGTCCCGAGTCCTTGACACTGCAAACGAGGTAGCCTTCGCGGTTCACCACGGTAACGTCGACCTTGCCGCCTTCGGGCACATACCTCACTGCATTGTCGACCAGGTTGCGCAGTGCAATGGTGACAGCCGATGCATCGACGTCGACCTGGATGTCGTCCAACTGCTTGAGTCCAAGATCCACGTTTTTCGCATTGGCTACGTTGACCGCATCCTGGATCGCGTCCGTGGCGAGCTTGTGCAGCGACACAAGGGCATGCGCAGGCGCGGCCGCATGTTGTGAACGGGCGAACGCGAGCAGTTGTTCGACCAGTCTCGCCGTGCGATCCACGGCGGCCTGCAAGGCCATCAACCGTCCGCGTGCGTCCTCCGGGTCGGTGGCTGCCGTAAGACTCCCGGCCTGCAACGTTAGAGCGGTCAACGGTGAGCGCAGTTCGTGGGCAGCGTCGGCGATAAACCGCCGCTGCTGCGCCATTGCGTCCTTGAGCCGCTCGATCAGTCGATTGATCGAGCGGATGAAAGGCAGCAACTCATTCGGGATTCCCACTTCAGACAACTCGCCGAGCGTGACCTCGTCTTGTCCATCCACGGTTGCTGCAAGGCGACGTACTGGCGCCAGCGCGCCACGAGCGATCAGCACGATGACAATCAGCAGAAGCGGTGTCAGCGCGAGCATGGGCAACAGGGTTCGTAGTGAGCCGTCATGGGCGATTTCGTCCCGGATGGTCGAGCGCTCGGCCACCAGGAGACGGTCGCCGCCTTGCAGCGTCTGCACGTTGACGCGCCAGCGCCTGCCGTCGAAGTCGACGTTCTGGAATCCGTCAGCAAGCGTTTCAATTCGCGGCAGAGGCACGTCGATGCTGGCGCCGGTTGCTCCCGGACTGGCGCGAGAAATAATCATCGACGTACCGTTGTCATGTGCGTCGGGCCACGTCACGGTGGGGGCCGCGAGCATCAGCTTGCCGCTGTTGATTAAAACACCGATGTCATGCAGATGGCTGTCCTGCAGCCGGCTCGCCTCGCGATACCCACCGGCGAATGACAGCGCACCACCCATCAACGCGAACAGCGCAATGATGCCGATGATCGACCACGTCAGTTGTCTTGTCAGCGAGCGTGACTGTCGTCCCGGTCGACCATCCATCCCACACCTCGTATGTTGCGAATCGCGTCATGCCCGATTTTTTTTCGAATCGTATGAATCAGGTACTCGACGGCGTTACTGTCGACCTGCTCGTTCCAGCCGTAGACCCGGTTCTCAAGCTCGCTTCTCGACAGGATGACGCCGGGACGCGAGAGCAGCGCCCTCAGCACCGCAAACTCGCGACCCGACAAACGGCACTCGACGTCTTTATACACCGCGACCAGCGAGCGGGGATCCAGCGACAGCTTGCCGCTCGAAAGTGTTGCGTCGGGATGACGGCCAAGCTTGCGCATAGCGGCGCGAAGCCTCGCCAGCATTTCATTCAGGTTGAACGGCTTGACCAGGTAATCGTCCGCGCCGCTGTCCAGCCCTTCGATACGGTCATCGACACTGTCGCGCGCGGTCATTATGAGGACAGGCATATCCGCGTCGCGCTTTCGAAGGTCACGCAGAATGGTCAGGCCATCTCCTTGAGGAAGGTTCAGGTCGAGCAGTACGGCGTCATGCTCACGGCCGAGCAGGGCGCCCATCGCCGAGGGCGCGTCCACGACCCAGTCCGCGACGTAAGCCGCGTCGCGCAGTGCACGAGCAATCGCAATACCGATCAGTTCATCGTCCTCTACCACCAGGATCCGCATGCGAGTGTCTTCCGTTGAACGAGATTAGCGACAAGATTACAAACGCTTCAGGTTGCCTAAGGATCGGCTAAGTATTTGGGTCTATTTTACTTGCACGTTTAGAAAGCTGGTGATTTTTACACCCTAGGGT
>NZ_JBAUSA010000189.1:0-11893 GCF_049581465.1 Caballeronia sp.
CTGTCGAAGCGCACGGACGTGTACCTGCAAGGCGAATACGTTCACGCAATCGACCTGGGCGACTCGGGTATCGGTGCTCCGATCAACGGTGTTGGCATGTCGTCGACCCCGAATCAGGTTTCGGCAACGGTTGGCATTCGTCACCGCTTCTAAATCTGCTTGAAGATTTCACCGATGTAAAAAAAGCCACCTCCGGGTGGCTTTTTTCGTTGGAACACACTTGCATGCGTTTCAGGTTCTCGTCGGCGTTTCAGGTTTTCGCCGGATAGCGCACGTCGAGAATATCGATTTGTTGCAGACCGGCTGGGGTGTGCAGCGTGACCGTATCTCCGACCTTGGCCTTCAGCAACGCCCGTGCGATGGGTGAAATCCAGCTTACGTGCCCAACGTCGAGATTCACCTCGTCGACACCCACGATCCGCACCGTGTGCGGCTCCCCGTCATCGCCCGCGTAATCCACCGTCGCACCGAAAAACACCTGGTCGACGTTTTCCTGGCGGCTGCTGTCCACGACTTCTGCCTTGTCCAGCCGCTTGGTCAGAAAGCGAATTCTCCGGTCAATTTCCCTCAGCCGCCGCTTGCCGTAGATGTAATCGCCATTCTCCGATCGGTCCCCATTGGATGCCGCCCAGGACAGCAACTTGACGACGTCAGGCCGCTCGACGTCAAGCAGGTGCAGCAACTCGTCGCGCAGTCGCTGATGCCCGGCCGGCGTGATGTAGTTTTTCGTGCCGGCAGGAACGCCCGCCGGCTGTTCGAGGTCGACGTCTTCGTCGTCCTCGTCCGATTCTTTGACAAAGGCTTTGTTCATGGTGCAAACCGCTCAAAATGACGTAAACATTAGCGAGATAGCTCCAGTACAAGGTAACACGAAGGTCATCGACATTACACAAATCAGGGAGAAACCCTTCCTTTTTTGGGAGAGCTTGGCTATACTCTCGGTCTGCGTGCGGCTGTAGCTCAGATGGATAGAGTACTTGGCTACGAACCAAGGGGTCGTGGGTTCGAATCCTGCCAGCCGCACCACTTATTTGAAGTACATTAGTTCGAAGTAAAATAGCGTTTTCAGCGTCATCGTTTCATGTGCGGCTGTAGCTCAGATGGATAGAGTACTTGGCTACGAACCAAGGGGTCGTGGGTTCGAATCCTGCCAGCCGCACCACTTTTAAGAGGGCCTTCCAAATCGGAAGGCCCTTTTTGTATTGGGCCGCAGCGTTATGTTGTATTGAGGTTGTATCGAGCCTCGTTGAAGCGCGCCATCAACCCCACTGCGGGCTCACTGCCGCGCCGCTGAGCCGATATCGCCGATACGCCCGCCCGGCGTCGGCGCATCGACCGCCGAGGCCGCCCCTCTGCCCTCACCGAGGGTCTCCGCCCGTCCGCCAAGCAACAATTGTGATCGGCGAGGAAATTCGTCGTCGACATGTTTTCCAAACGCATGCTGCACGAAGGCGCGCAGCAGCGCTATGCGCAACGACGGGCCGCGCCCCTCAACGGCTGCGCCTGCCGAACCAAAGACAGCTTTGCACACGACTTCGCCGCGCCCGTGGTCCTTCATTTCGAGCCGGCATGCGCGCTCAAGCACGACCGATGCCGCTTCCCACGACGTAGACGGCAGGAACCGGCCGTCCCACGCGCGCCCTCGATCGTTGCCGCGAATGGCAAGCGTTTGGCCGCCGTCGGTGAAATGAATTTCGCGGATGAAGTCGTGCAAGCCGCGCGCGACCCAATAATCGAGTTCGGCGCCATCCAGTCCTGATGTTTTCATTTGTGCCCTCCATGTACGCGTAGATGCTGTACAGGCACGCCGCACGCGTTCCAGCGAATGGTCGCCAGCGGGTGGATCAGTAATCGCCGCGTTCGCGATCGATCCGCATGCCACCTTCGGAATTGCGATGATGCGGCTCGTCACTCGGCCGCTCGCGCGCAATGCGCATCACGTCAGGATTCGTCCGTACCCGCCGCATGACGTTCGCCAAGTGCACGCGGTCACTGACCTGGATAACGAAGCGCAACACCGTGGATTCCTGCGTGACGTCCTCGTCCATGGCGATGTGGACGATGTTGGCATCGGCGGAAGTGATGTCGGCGGCCACGCGGGCAAACACGCCCTTCGTGTTGTTGACGAGCACCTTGATTGAGACATCGAAGAGACGACCAGGCTGCGGCGCCCACGCCACGTCGATCCAACGGCCCGGATCGCGCTTGTGAATTCGCTGCGCGACGCGGCATTCCGTGGTGTGGATCGCCATGCCAAGCCCGATGCCGATATAGCCCATGATGTTGTCGCCGGGAATCGGGCGGCAGCAAGCGGACAATTGCACCGACATGCCTTCAGTGCCGGTGATCACGACGGGCGGCGCCGTGTTCGTAGTAAAGCTTTCGCGCGGAGAATCGTCGTCGCGGCCAGTCATGAGCACTTCGATACGCTTCGCCATGACGGCAGCCACGCGCCGGCCCAGGCCGATATCCGCGAAGATTTCCTGACGGCTCTTGTTTCCCGTCCACTGCACGAGCCGTTCCCAGACTTCCGGCGTCACTTCGGAAAGTGCCAGGCCGTAGCCCTTCAAACTTTGATCGACAAGCCGTTCGCCCAGTTGCACCGACTCGTTGAGCCGCATGGTCTTCAGGTAATGACGAATGGCCGAACGCGCCTTGCCAGTACGCACAAAGCCGAGCCACGCGGGATTCGGTTTGGAATACGGCGCCGTGATTACTTCCACGATATCGCCGCTCTTCAACTCGGTCCGCAGCGGCAGCAACTCGTTATTGATCTTCACCGCGACGCACTGATTGCCCAGGTCGCTGTGGATCGAATAAGCGAAATCGAGTGCCGTCGCGCCGCGCGGCAGCGGCATGATCTTCGATTTCGGCGTGAATACATAGACGGCGTCGGGGAACAGGTCGATCTTGACGTGTTCCAGGAATTCGCTGGAGTCCCCTGCTTCGCTCTGAATGTCGAGCAGCGACTTCAACCATTGATGCGCACGCATTTGGACATCGTTCAGGTCCGCGCCGCCATTCTTGTACAGCCAGTGCGCGGCCACGCCCGCTTCGGCGATCTCGTGCATCTTGCGCGTACGGATCTGGAACTCGATCGGCGCGCCAAACGGACCGACCAGCGTGGTATGCAACGACTGATAGCCGTTGACCTTTGGAATCGCGATGTAGTCCTTGAACTTGCCCGGAACCGGTTTATAGAGCGCATGCAGCGCGCCGATGCACGTATAGCACTCCAGCGCGGTATCCAGCACCACGCGGAAACCGTAGACGTCGAGCACTTGCGAAAACGACAACTGCTTGTCACGCATCTTCTTGTAGATGCTGAAGATGGTCTTCTCGCGACCGGTCACGTCCGCCGTGATCTTGGCGTCTGCGATCGTGCGTTGCACCGCTTCCAGGATCTTGCCCACCACCTCACGCCGGTTCCCACGCGCGGCTTTTACCGCTCGCTCAAGCGTGGCGTACCTATGGGGATTGAAGTTCGCGAAGCTCAGATCCTGCAATTCGCGATAGGTGTTGTTCAGCCCGAGCCTATGCGCGATCGGCGCATAAATGTCGATGGTCTCGCGCGCCACGCGACGGCGCTTTTCCGGCGGCACTGCACCCAGCGTGCGCATGTTGTGCAGCCGGTCCGCCAGCTTGACGAGAATGACTCGCACGTCGCGCGCCATGGCGAGAAGCATCTTGCGGAAATTCTCCGCCTGCGCTTCCTCGCGATTGCGGAACTCCATCTTGTCGAGTTTCGATAACCCGTCAACAAGTTCCGCGACCTTGGGGCCAAAGCGTTCCGCGATTTCGGTCTTTGTCACGCCCTGATCTTCGATCACGTCATGCAGCAACGCCGCCATGATCGATTGATCGTCGAGCTTCCAGGTGGCGCAGATCTCCGCGACCGCGACCGGATGGGTGATGTACGGCTCGCCACTCTGCCGATATTGCCCGAGGTGGGCTTCATCGCTGAAGTGGAACGCAGCCTTGACCTGCTTGATTTCTTCCGGCGAGAGATAGCTGAGCGCACCCGTCAGTTTCGCAATGGAAACGACGTCATGGCGACGCGGCTTTTCCGGCGTTGCAGTCGGCCCGAACAGATGGCGAAACGACTGTTCGAGGACTGCGTCGATGTACTTGCGTGCGTCCGACGGCGAATCTCCGTCGGGGTCGTGCGCGTGGGGGTCCGTCGGTACGAGGTCGTTGTCCGAACCCACGGAGACGGACGATGGAACAGGATTCAAGGTCGTCTCCGTGGTTAATCGTTTAGTTGCCGTGCAGTTGATCGTGCGGTTGCGGCGGAATTAACGAGCCAGTACGAAAAGCTTCAAACCGGCACTTTCTTGAGCATCTCGACGCCGACAAGCCCTGCCGCGATCTCGCGCAGCGCGACGACAGTCGGTTTGTCGCGACTGCTTTCGAGCTTTGGCGTATGGCCTTGAGCGAGCTGACGCGCGCGGTACGTTGCTGCGAGCGCGAGCTCGAAGCGGTTCGGGATCAGTTTCAGACAGTCTTCGACGGTGATGCGGGCCATGGTTGATTCCTTCTCGATATGTTCTTCATTCTACCTTATGTGACCGGAAAGCCCGTTCACTCGGCGTGCGGCGAGTGTATGCCCAGCTCCACGAAGAGCTGTGTATAGCGGGCATACTGCGATCCGAAACGCAGCCGCGTGGCAGCGACCAGGCATTGCAACTCAGCGAGTGCGCGTTCGAAATTCTCGTTGATCAAAACGTATTCCGCTTCGGGCGCGTGCGCCATTTCGCTGCCGGCTGCCAGCAAGCGCCGCACGATCACATTAGGCGCATCCTGGCCGCGCTTTTTCAGGCGATCTTCGAGCGCATCCAGCGACGGCGGCAGGATGAAAATCTCCACCGCATTGCGAAAGCGCTTCTTGACCTGTTGCGCGCCTTGCCAGTCGATTTCAAGCAGCACATCGTGGCCGCTCTTCATCTGCTCTTCAATCCACACGCGCGACGTTGCGTAGTAATTGCCGTGCACTTCCGCGCTTTCGAGGAACTCGCCGGCCGCGTGACGCGCCATGAAGTCATCGACGGAAGCGAAATGATATTGCACGCCGTTTTCCTCGCCCGGGCGCGGGTCGCGCGTGGTGTACGAGACGGACAGGCGGATCGCTTCGTCTTGCGCGAGGAGCGCGTTGACAAGCGTGGACTTGCCCGCGCCCGAAGGCGCCACGACCATGAACAAATTGCCAGGATAAACGCCGGCATAAGTGTTGCGCTTCGTTTGATTAGTTTCGCTCATCAATGCATTACTCCAGGTTCTGCACTTGCTCGCGCATTTGTTCGATGAGCAGCTTGAGCGCCATCGACGAATCGGCGAGTTCCTTTGCTGCTGCCTTCGAGCCCAGCGTGTTCGCTTCGCGGTTCAGCTCCTGCATCATGAAATCGAGCCGCTTGCCCACTTTTCCGCCCTTTTGCAGCACGTGACGCGTTTCCGTCAGATGCGCGGTGAGGCGCTGCAATTCTTCGGCGATATCAATACGAATACCGTATATGGTCACTTCCTGGCGAATCCGTTCAGCGATTTCCTCGCGCGGAATGCTGGTTTGCGTGCCCTCGGGCGCGACCAGGCCGAGCGCTTCGCCCAGCCGTTCGACAATTTTCTGCTGATGCTTCGCAATCAGTTCCGGCACGAGCGGCGTGATGCGCGCGACGATCGCTTCCATCTCCGTCACGGCCGCGATCAGCACGGTGCCCAGCGCCGCGCCTTCGCGCGCGCGGACATCGATCAATTCGGCGATTGCCTGCTTGCCGCATGCCAGCACGGCTTCCCGCAAGGTTTCCGCCGATACCCCGCTCTCCGACAAAATGCCCGGCCAGCGCAGGATTTCGCCGGTGCGCATGCGTTCGGCATCGGGGAAAATAGCCAGCACCGAGCGTTCGAGCGCGGCGAGCTGCGCCAGCGCATCGCGATTCAGCGCGCCGCCGATCGTAGTTTGTTCGGCGCGATTCAGGTTGATGCGGATGTCGACCTTGCCGCGCGACAGCTTGTTCATCAGCATTTCGCGCAACTGCGCCTCACACGCGCGGACGTCTTCAGGCATGCGGAAATTCATGTCGAGGAAGCGCGAATTGACCGTGCGCAATTCCACCGATACCCCCACGCCCGAACCATTGGCGCCCGTGCCGTCCGACGCCACTTCGCGCGTCGCGCTGGCGTAGCCTGTCATGCTGTAGATCATTGTCGCGTCTCGTGATTGAAGCCGTGCGCATGAAAATCGCGTGAGCGATACACCGCAACAGCCAGTTCGCTTCGATGCGCCCGGCGCGAAGCTGCTCAAAGTGGCACGCAATTGTGGCCGGGCGAGGAAGCACGCATTATCCCATTTTTGCCGATAACGTCTGTTGGACCGCGCTCCCGGCGATACCTCGCGTCAAAGCCCCGACAGACGTCCATCCCGAATACGGATAAAATTGCGGCCTTAGGCGCCGGCCTTATCGTCCTTTACGGTCTTTCCAGCGTCCTGCGTTGTAGAAAGCGCTTAACGGCCGCGCCCCCGAACTCCCCCACCATTGCGCCCTCCATGACCGACTCCACCTTGAATCCGTCCGCCTCGCTTGCCCGTCCAAGCGGCCGCCTCGCGGATCAGTTGCGCGACGTGCGCATCACGCGCCACTACACGAAGCATGCGGAAGGCTCCGTGCTGATTGAATTCGGCCATACCAAGGTGATCTGCACCGCGAGCGTCGCCGAGCGCGTGCCTGAATTCCTGCGCGGCCGCGACCAAGGCTGGCTCACCGCCGAATACGGCATGTTGCCGCGCGCGACCCACACGCGCAGCGATCGCGAAGCTGCGCGCGGCAAGCAAACCGGGCGCACGCAGGAAATCCAGCGCCTGATCGGACGCGCGCTGCGCTCGGTCTTCGATCTCAACAAGCTGGGTGCACGGACGCTGCATATCGATTGCGACGTGATCCAGGCCGATGGCGGCACGCGCACGGCGAGCATTACGGGCGCGTTCGTCGCGGCCCACGACGCGGTGTCGAAGCTGCTCGCGGCCGGCAAGATCGCGGAGTCCCCAATCAACCAATTCGTTGCGGCGATTTCCGTCGGCGTGTATGCGGGCCACCCGGTCCTCGATCTCGACTATGACGAAGATTCGCAATGCGACACGGACATGAACGTGGTGATGACGGGCGCGGGTGGCTTCGTGGAAGTTCAGGGAACGGCCGAAGGCGTGCCGTTCACGCGAAGCGAAATGGACTCGCTGCTCGCCCTGGCGCAAAGCGGTATCGAAACGTTGATCGCGAAGCAAAAGGCCGCGTTGGAGTTGCTCGGTGTCTGATTCAGCCTTGAAGCGCGTGGTGCTCGCGTCGAATAATGCCGGTAAGTTGCGCGAGTTCGCCGCGTTGCTCGGGGCCGCCGGCATCGAACTCGTCACGCAAGGCGAACTTGGTGTGACCGAGGCCGAGGAACCGCACGCCACCTTCGTCGAAAATGCGCTCGCGAAGGCGCGGCATGCGTCGCAGGCAACGGGACTACCCGCGCTCGCCGATGACTCCGGCCTCTGCGTTCGTGCGTTGCGTGGCGCGCCCGGCGTGTATTCGGCACGCTATGCGCAGCTCGCCGGCGGCGAGAAAAGCGACGCCGCGAACAACGCGCGACTCGTCGCCGATCTTGCGCAGGTCAGCGATCGCCGCGCGTACTTCTTCTCGGTGCTCGTGCTCGTTCGTCACGCTGCGGACCCCGAACCGCTGATCGCGGAAGGCCGTTGGCACGGCGAAGTAATCGACGATGCGCGCGGCGCGAACGGCTTTGGCTATGACGCGCATTTTCTCGTGCCATCGATGGGAAAAACGGCTGCCGAACTCGATCCCGCGATCAAGAACGCCCATAGCCATCGGGCAATTGCGCTGCGTGCGCTGCTCGCTCGCATCAAGGAAACATTGTGACGGGAAGCTCAAACGGTCCGCAAGCTATCAACGTGGTGAAAGCGTTCACGTCGCCGGGAAAGATCCGCCTGACGTCGCTGCCGCCGCTATCGCTTTATGTGCACTTCCCATGGTGCGTGCGCAAGTGCCCGTATTGCGATTTCAATTCGCACGAGTGGAAGGGCGACGCATTTCCCGAGGACCGCTATCTCGATGCGCTGCGTGCCGATCTCGAACGCGCGCTGCCGCTGGTCTGGGGCCGGCAGGTGCATACGATATTTATCGGTGGGGGGACACCGAGCCTGTTGTCGGCCAAGGGACTGGACCGGTTGCTCTCCGACGTGCGCATGCTGCTGCCCCTCGATGCCGACGCCGAGATCACGCTCGAAGCGAATCCCGGCACGTTCGAAGCGGCGAAATTTGCTCAGTTCCGGGCGAGTGGTGTGAACCGTTTATCGATAGGAATCCAAAGCTTTAACGAAACGCATTTGAAGGCGCTCGGCCGGATTCACGACGCAACGCAGGCGCGCCAGGCCGTGGAAATCGCGGCGAGGAATTTCGATAACTTCAATCTGGATCTGATGTTCGCGCTGCCCCGGCAGACGCTCGATGAATGCCGCGCGGATGTCGAGACCGCGATCAGCTTCGCGCCGCCGCATCTATCGCTGTATCACCTGACGCTCGAACCGAATACGCTGTTTGCAAAGTATCCGCCGCCCGTTCCCGACGACGACGCTTCCGCCGACATGCAGGACTTCCTGCATGAGCGCACGCGTGCGGCCGGCTATGAGCGGTATGAGGTTTCCGCCTATGCGCAGCCTCATCGGAAGAGCCGGCACAACCTGAACTACTGGCGTTTCGGTGACTACCTGGGCATTGGCGCCGGAGCACATACGAAGTTGTCGTTTCCGCAAAAAATCGTGCGGCAGGTGCGCTACAAGCATCCGACCACTTATATGGACGAAGCGCTCGCAGGCGCTGCGATCCAGGAAGAAACCGAAGTCGGGCCGCGCGATCTGCCGTTCGAATTCATGTTGAACACGTTGCGGCTGGTCGAAGGATTTCCGGTCCACTCGTTCAACGAGCGAACCGGGCTTGCCATGTCCGCCATCGAACCGGCGCTCGTGGAAGCGGAAAAACGCGGCTTGATCACGCGCGATACGGAGCGCATAGCGCCCACGCCTCGCGGTCAGGATTTCCTCAACGACCTGCAAGCGCTGTTCTTGAAGGGCGATAGGTGATCGACCCCGAGGTCAGCGCGTTTTCGCCGGCACCGCCCGGCGGCTCCGTCATGCGTCATCGTCCGTTTGCGCTGTTCTGGAGCGCGCGGGTGATGTCGTCGATAGCATTCCAGATGATGTCGGTCGCGATCGGCTGGCAGATTTATTCGATCACGCATAGCGCGTTCGCGCTCGGACTCGTCGGCCTCGCCCAGTTCCTGCCGATGTTCGTGCTCACGCTCGTGGTCGGCCATGTCGCGGATCGATACGACCGGCGCACGATCGCGCTCGTGTGCCAGGCGATCCAGGGCGCAGCGGCGTTGACGTTGTGCATCGCGACCTGGCGCGACGCGACGAGCGTCGGGTTGATCTACACGCTGGCCGCGATCGGGGGCGCGGCGCGCGCATTCGAATCGCCTTCGATGGCCGCGCTCCTGCCCAACCTGATCCCGCGAGCGCAATTGCAATTCGCGACCGCCTGGTCCACGTCGGCGAACCAGACCGCGCAGATACTCGGCCCTGCAATGGGAGGGTTGCTGTACGGGCTCGGCGCGCTCCTGGTGTACGGCGTGGTGTCGGTTGCATTCGCCGGTGCGGCGTTGGCACTCGCGTCGATCAGGATCGAACAGGCGGTGCGGATGCGCACGCCGTTGACGATCGAATCGTTGTTTTCGGGAATCGCATTTATTCGCAGCAAGCCGGTGATCCTGGGTGCGTTGTCGCTGGATTTGTTCGCCGTCCTGCTCGGCGGTGCGACGGCGTTGTTGCCCGTTTTCGCCCGCGATATCCTTCACGCCGGGCCGTGGGCGCTTGGCGTGTTGCGCGCCGCGCCCGCCGTCGGGGCATTGGCCGGATCGATCTATCTGGCGCATTTTCCATTGCGCCGTCGCGCGGGGGCGGCATTGTTCGGCGGCGTTATTGCGTTCGGGATTGCAACGATCGTGTTCGGCGTGTCGCGCAATATCTATGTTTCGCTGCTTGCACTTGCCGCGCTAGGTGCGTCCGATGTAATCAGCGTCGTCGTGCGCACATCGCTCGTCCAGTTGCAGACGCCCGACACTATGCGCGGGCGTGTCGGCGCGATCAATTCGCTGTTTATCGGCACGTCGAATCAGCTCGGTGAGTTTGAATCGGGCATGACGGCGGGATTGTTTGGCGCGGTTCCTGCGGTCTTGATCGGCGGCGTGGGGACGATTGCCGTGGCCCTGCTGTGGATGCGCTTTTTCCCAGCGTTGCGCGCAACAAAGTCGCTGGGCGGATGATGGCATTCGCCTCCTCAACGCCGGAAAAGTTGCGCTACAATACGCGCCTTGCTGGAAGCGTGGCCGAGCGGTTTAAGGCACTAGTCTTGAAAACTAGCGACGGGGTGACTCGTCCGTGAGTTCGAATCTCACCGCTTCCGCCAGCCCCTACCCTGCAACAGCAATCCATCGCATCTCGCTAACCCTTGCCCCGCAAGGCTTCTGGCAAAAACCTCAAATAGAATCGATCGGAATCAAAGGCGTCCCTACTGCGACGATCCGCTGACCGCCGGACCATAACCGGCGGCTCCGTTTTGCGCGGCCACGCGCGCTTCTGCAGCCTGGATGTCGGACGGGTACTTGGAACGATTCACGGCCGACGGGTGGTAACCGGCCTTTTCAAGTTGGACGAGTTCCGCGCGCACTTGCGCACGCGTCATGGGTTGATTCTGCGCAAAGGAAGCGATGGACACGCCGAAGACCGCCGAGACAATGATTACTGGGATTAGATACTTCACGATGACACCTCCGAAGATTGTTTTTCCACGGCGATAAACAAACTTCATTTAGGGTCGTTAAACCCATTCTAGTAAATCGTCGATACGGGTTGGCGCCCGAATTGGCGATTTGATATTGCTTGATTCGGGCTCTCAAAGCGGTGCGGGCTGCGACAAAAGTCAGTTGTCGTCTGAGCGGACGGGCGGTCGCTCATGCGGCGCCGGTTCTTCTTTATCTGCGTCTGGACCAAGCGGTTCGGTCTGCGGCCCCGAAGCGGGGAGCGGCTTATCTGGCGTCGCGGGTTGCACGGCAGGGTTTGTGGCAGGGTCTGATGGCATCACGCTCTCCCGATCACTGGGGACATTCCACCTTCAGATTAGCCCCCGTTTGACTCGGTCGCCAGCGTCGCGTCGCGGCGTTTGAAATTATCGATATCGGCAGCAACGAGTTCGCGAACTTCACCGTGTTCGTCAACCATGGGCTCACGCGCTGGCAAAACCCCTTCACTTCTGCAAAACCAGCTCATCGGGCGAATGCGTCTTTAGCCAATCCGCCAACGCCGCATTCAACCGCGACTGCCAGCGCGGTCCCGTCGCGCGAAACGCTTCGAGCACGTCGTTATCCAGCCGCACCGTCGTCGGCGTCTTCGAACTACCGACCGGTCGCCCGCGCCTCACCACCTTCTCGCCATCACGCAACTCCGCGCCGGCGATCCAGTCATCGGTAATCTCGGGTGCGTCGTCGGGATCAACCCAGGTGCGGGGCAAGTTTTTTACATTCGCGTTCATTTGCGTTCCTCATGCTGATGATGCGGCGGTCCGCGCCGCGCGGAGTCCAGACCACGACGACCATGCGACCGGTGAGCCAACCGGCGGTCATGTAGCGCGTCTCTCCGTAGTCAACGCGCGTGTCCGGCTGCGTAAGCGTCAAACCCGAAAACAGGTCCGCCGCCAGCGCAAAGTCCAATCCCCGTTCCATCAGCGTCTTATCGCGCTTCGCGCTATCGTAGACGATTTTCATGCAATTATTGTACTAACGATAATTGAAA
>NZ_JBAUSA010000190.1:0-3498 GCF_049581465.1 Caballeronia sp.
GTACCGGCCTGATATTCGTTAAAGGCAATCTCGGCGCCGCGGGTCGCGTCGCGCACCGCCGAGTTCAGCACGGTCGACTGCTCGGCCAGGATCCGCAAGCCGGAAAGGTCGTTCTCCACCCCTTCGAACGCCGTCAGCACCGTGCCGCGGTAATTGGCGACCGTCGCGTCGTAAGCGGCCTTCGCAGCGTCCACGTCCGCACTGCGCAAACCGCCGTCGAAGATCGTTTCAGAGGCGCTTGCGCCCAGCGACCAGACGTAGTTGGCCACGTGCAGCAGCCCGGACAACGGCGACTGCGTGAAGCCGTCCAGCGCCGAGAGGGAAATGCTCGGGTAATACGCCGACACGGCCACGCCGATCGCCGCGTTCTGCGCCGCCATCTGACGCTCGGCATTCGCAATGTCGGGCCGGCGTTCAAGCAGCGTCGACGGCACGCCGACCGGAACGGTAGGCTGGGTCGGCATCGTGGTGCTGTGCGCGATGGAGAGCTCCTCCGGATTCTTGCCGACCAGCACGGCAATCGCGTGCGCGAATTGGGCCCGCGCCACCCCGAGTGCGATCAGGCTGGATTGCGCCGTCTCGAGCTGGGTGCGTGCGCTGATCACGTCGGACGGCGGGATGGTGCCCGCCTTGTCCTGGTCGGCGATCACGTCCAGAAAGTGCTGGTACGCCTGGACCGTTTTCTGCAGCAGGTCGATATTGGCGTCACTCACGCGCAACTGGATAATGGCCGTCGCCAGCGCCACCTGCTCGGAGAGCGTCGCATTGGCGAGCGTCGCTTCGCTCGCTTGCGCGGTTGCGGCGTTTTCCTCGATCAGGCGCCTCACCTGACCCCACACGTCAAGCTGCCAACTGACGTTGCCTTCGAGCGAGGCCGAGTTGGCGACTCTCGTCGCGCTGAGGGCCGTGCTGCGCGTCTCGACACTCGAGCTACGTTCCCTGGTGGCCGAACCGGTTACGCCTACGGTCGGAAACAGGCCGGCTCGCGCGACCCGCACTTCGGCCAGAGCCTCCTGATAGTTGGCGTAGTCCTGACGCACGGTCTGGTTGGACACGGACACCAGCGGTTCGAGCTGGTCGATCAGCGGATCGTTGAAGGCGGTCCACCAATCGCCCTTCGGTCCGGCTGCGTCGGGCTCGGCTTGCGTCCAGCCCGGCAGCTCCGCGTAGGTCGCGCTCACATGAACCAGCGGCCGGTGGTAGTCCGGGCCGACCATGCAGCCGCTTGCCAGCAGAGCCAGCGCGACAACGGCTACCGGTCGAAGGGAGCTACAAGGTGTGCAGGAAATCTTCATCTTCATGCCTTCGTATCCGGTTGTCCGGGTTGCTCCGAATCCCGATTCCATGGCAGGTCCCTGGACCACCTGACCAGCTTGAAACGCAAGCGGTCGAGGTAGAGGTAGATCACCGGGGTCGTGTAGAGCGTAAATACTTGACTCAGGATCAGGCCGCCCATCACGGTGATACCGAGCGGCTGACGCAGCGACGCGCCCTGGCCAATGCCGATGGCGAGCGGCACTGCCCCGAGCACAGCCGCGAACGTGGTCATCATGATCGGCCGCAGACGCACCACGGCGGCGCCGTGAATCGCCTCGCGCGCCGGCATGCCTTCGTTGCGCTGCAACTGGATGGCGACATCGACCATCATGATGCCGTTCTTCTTCACGATACCGATCAGCAAGATAATGCCGATCAACGCGATCACCGAGAACGGCGTGCCGAAAATCAGCAGGGCGAGCGTGGCGCCGATACCGGCCGAAGGCAGCGTCGACAAAATGGTGAGCGGGTGAATCGAGCTCTCATAAAGCACCCCGAGCACGATATAGACCACCACCAGCGCGCCGAGGATCAGCAGCGGTATGGTGCCCATCGACTGAGAGTAGGCTTGCGCCGCGCCCGCGAATGCACCGTGGATGCTGGCCGGCATGCCGATTTCGCGCGACGCGTTCTCGATCGCCTCCTGGGCCTTGCTGAGCGAACCGCCGGCCGGGAGGTTGAAGGAGATCGTTGCGGCCACCAGTCCGCTTTGATGGTTGACCTGGGTCGACGTATGGTTGTTGACGTAGCTGGCGAGCGCCGGGAGCGGCACCATCGTCTCAGCCGCAGTACTGTCCGCGCTGCCGCTTGAACTGCCGCCCTTGCTGTTGGAGATGCTGTTGGTGGTCGCATTGGCTTGCGCGTTCGAGTTCAGCGAGTTGGTGTTCGACGAACTCGACACGCTGCTGATCGCACTCGTGGCCGTTACGCCCGCGACCGTGGCGCCCGGCATTTGCGTCTGCTGCGTGCCGGTCGGATTGCCCGCCGCCGTGCTCAGGAAAATCTGGTTGAGCGTCTCGGGATATTGCCAATACTGCGGCGCCACCTCCATCACCACGAAGTACTGATTGAGCGCGTTGTAGATGGTCGATACGGTCCGCTGGCCGAACGCGTCATACAGCACGTTGTCGATCTGATTCGGTGCAAACCCGTAGCGAGCCGCCGTGGCACGGTTGAAATTTACAAAGGTCTGCAAACCATTTTGCTGCAAGTCCGAGTTGACGTCGAGTAACACGCCGCGGTCCTTGTTCAACGCGGCCACGAGCTTCGGCGTCCAGGCAAACAGCGCAGTGGAATCATCGCCTGTCAGCGTGTACTGATATTCGGCGGCCGACTGTCGTCCGCCAATTCGCAAATCCTGCTGTGCCTGCAGGAACAGCCGCGCGCCCGAGACCGCGTTGAGCTTGGGCCGCAGGCGGTTGACCACCTCGGTAGCCGTTGCATGGCGTTCGGCGAGCGGCTTGAGTTCGATAAACACGTTCGCGGTGTTCAGCGCCCGGCCGCCGGTGAAGCCTGCCACCGACGCAACCGCCGGATCTTTCTGCACGATCTCCTGCAACTGGGCGAGCTTCTTTGCCATCGCGGAGAAGGAGATGCTCTGGTCGGCGATGATCTGCCCACCCAGGATGCCAGTGTCCTGCTCCGGAAAGAACGTGGACGGCACCAGCTTGAACAGGAAGACGTTCGCCACGAGCAGCCCGATCAGCAACAGGACAACCAGCAGCGCATGGTCAAGTACGGAGGTAAGCGAGCGGGCGTAGGCGTTCTTGAAGCGTTCGAACTGCGCCTCGACCCACTCCGCCCAGCGGGGCCTGGCATGTCCGGCGTTGTCTCGACTCAGCACGTACGCGCACATGGCCGGCGTGACCGTGAGCGAGACCACGAGCGAAATCAGGATAGCGATGGACAACGTCACCGCGAACTCGTGGAACAGCAAACCGACAATGCCCGGCATCAGCAGGATCGGCAGGAACACCGCGATCAGCGAGAGGCTCATCGAGATCACGGTGAAGCCCACTTCGCCGCTGCCTTTCAGCGCGGCTTCTTTCGGACTCAGGCCCATTTCGAGGTGGCGCGTGATGTTTTCCAGCACCACCACGGCATCGTCCACCACGAAGCCGGTGCCAATAGTCAGCGCCATCAGCGAGAGGTTGTCGATGCTATAGCCGAGCAGGTACATCG
>NZ_JBAUSA010000191.1:0-3065 GCF_049581465.1 Caballeronia sp.
ATCTCAGCAATCATTGTTTCGGCAGTCTTCGCAGTTCCCGTCGCGTCCTCCGCCCAGTCGAACCAACCGGTGACGCGTGCGCAAGTGCGTGCGGAACTCATCCAACTCATAAAGGCCGGTTATAACCCGGCGACCGCGAACAAGTATGACTACCCGGCTGAGATCCAGGCTGCAGAAGCGCGCGTGGCTGCGCAAAACGGGGCCACCCGCCATGGCCCGGCGGTCAGTGGATCGTCGCAGTGAGGAGGCTCCGAAGGCGTTGATAGTTGCGCACAACGTCAGCGCCGATTGCATGTTCGATCGACAAGGGCCTGTTGACAATCAGCAGGGCCAGATGAAAGCGGCGGAGACCGCGACGAATGATGAGAGTCGTTCGGACAACTTGTCGTAGCGGGTAGGCACGCGACGGATTTGTTTCATCAATTCGCACACGCCAATTCCAGCGCAAAGGCTGCGGCCGCTCGGACCAAAACGGGCTCAACCGTACCTGTATTCGGACGATGTTGTGTGACCGGCGTTTGTACTCGGAAAGTCTAGCCCATTACCCCGTTATTACGATAACTATGCGTATCTTAGGGGCCCGGTTTTTCCGACCGTAATTGCCTCGACGCAATTCGCACCGCGCGTACATTGACAGGATCGTACAAGTGACCGCATCCGTGCCGCCATTTCTTTTGCCGAATCAACACATGGAGCCGAAGCCTAGACTCGCGATGCGAAGACAGATTTAATTCGGACTCTGAAAAATTGACACTTTAATTGCCTCTACGCCATTCGATTCTTGACGGCAACGCCGACTAACGGCGGTCAGTCATCGCATCGAGCAAGGGGGCCCCGGATGAGTATGGGACAGCTCGATCGCCCCGGCTAACGCCAGAGGACCGATCGATGGCGGCCCACTCCGCCAGTTTAACGTCGGACCGGGTTCGGCCAGGAACGGACGATGGCCGCAAGGGCTTAAATCGTTAACAATTGGGCGCGACGTCGGGTCCGCGTGGCAGTGAAAACGTAGCCGACAAGATCGCCCCCTCACAGCGGCGCTAGAATTCGGTTTTCTATCCGTCAAATCTATAGATGACGCACTTATACGATAAGACCAGAGCGCTGGCGAGATATCTTGTCGACGCCGGTTTCGGGCGGCACGCAGAGCAACTCCTAGCTGCGCTGTCCGAAGGATTGACCGGAACGGAGATTTTTATGATCTTGCGTTCTCGTAGAACGCATTAAAGATGTCACGTTGCGACGATAAAGTCGTCAACGCCGGACTTCGGAGCACCCCAATAGCGTAGCGAGCCATACTCGGTATGAGTTTGCAGGACGCGAAATAAAGCCGTCACTTCGCTCTTGAGACGCGGCCTTCGACGCACGGTCGCCGACGGCGGTCGAGGAACACTGCGGCCGACCTATGCCAGCCGCATCGGGCGGCGCGTGTTAAGGGTTGTCCAACGCCTAACAATAGCAGTCGATCCAGTCCACGCGGCATGACGCACAGGACCTCACGCGTTCGCACGACGCTTGCGGGAGACGGGCCATCCAATGCCGAGGGGATATGTTGTTCGGCCATCACGGCGCAACGTGGTCGAGCGCACAGACTACCGATGGAGCTTCGTGGTTTGGTTGAGGGGTTTGGACTCCTCGCCCCACCAGGAATATCTCGTTCGGACTGCGCACTGCGCAACCACAATGATGAGTACATGGGTACATGAGCTGCCGTTATGGTTGATGGCACTTGTCACTTTCGGTGCAATATTTCTCTTGGGCGCGACCATCCATTTCGTCACCGGATGGCTTGCTGCCGGTCGATATGGGCGATCATTCAAGGCAATTTCGCCCGGTCTGCTTTCTCCACTCGGCATCATCTTCGGCTTATTTATCGCCTTCACGGCCTCGCAGGTCTGGAACGATACAGC
This sequence comes from Caballeronia sp., assembly GCF_049581465.1. Classification (GTDB taxonomy): domain Bacteria; phylum Pseudomonadota; class Gammaproteobacteria; order Burkholderiales; family Burkholderiaceae; genus Caballeronia. Next base: position 1,911 of record NZ_JBAUSA010000191.1, read on the forward strand.
GCGCGCCAATGTCGCGGTCGCCACTGAAGCGAGTGCGCTGCGATCGGTTATTGTCATGTCTGCCGTTTTGCCAACTGAAGCCCAGACCGAACTGCGAAGCATGGTCCGAGACTACATCCAGTACACCGCGACGACTGAATGGCCGCTCGTGGCGAAGGGAGCCGTCACACTTAATGTTAGTCCTCCCACGCTGAACAACGCTCTGAAGTTCACGCTATCCCTGCCAGTCGTTACGCCCGGACAGCAGACGGCGCAGCGCGAGGTCGCGGCGTCCCTGCAGCATGCTCTCGAAGTGCGTCGCGAGCGTATCCTGATCAGTCGCAGCGAAGTGAATAGTGTCAAATGGTTATGCCTGGCGTTTCTGGCGGTGTGCCTGCTGTTCGCCATCGCGTTCGTTCATTGCGACAACCGGCTGACATCTGCCGTGGCAATCGGTCTGTTTTCGGCCGCACTCGCCACAACCGTTTTGCTCATCCTCTCCCACGATCGGCCCTTTACAGGAGAAATCGCGCTGACGCCGGAGCCGCTGCTGCAGGTGATGCCTGAGAATCACTGACCGTTGATGGCGCCGCACCGATAAACGCGGGGGCCGAACTTTGGTCACGGTTGAAACGGCGGGTGTCCAATCGCGGTGTAGTATTTCACCGTGACCACGTCATTACCCGCCCTCGACGGTGTGCAAAATTAACGCATCCATGACAAGGACAGCAAACTGATTAAAAGACTGGAAGCCGCTCCGGCGATACCTATGGTGCGCCGCCGGTTGCGACGGCATGAATCGGAGATACGTCATGTCAGCTGAGTGGAAGCGCCGCTTCCGGCTGTTTATCCAGCGTTTCTGGCAGCCGACCAGTGCGTGCCTGACCTGCATGCCGGGGAGTTGGGGCAATATCATGAGCCTTGGCCACTGGACGATTGCACTCCATATAGGTCTGCTCACCGGACTCCTGGCTGTACTTTTGACTTTCACGCCTGCGGCGAAGCTCTACGCGAATCGATACGGCAATTCGCTGGGGTTCTGTCGCGATAAGGCCATCTTGATGAGCCGACCCGAAATGACAAGGACTGCTCACATAACCATCGAATAAAACGGTTTTGTCGCGGTAAGGGGAAGATGGCGAACGAACGGCAGTATAAGTAGGACTGCTTATGTTG
>NZ_JBAUSA010000192.1:0-1777 GCF_049581465.1 Caballeronia sp.
GCAATTCTCCCAACAGCCCGTCATGCCGGGCTCGATGCCTTTCATTCGCGCAGCGGGTACAGTTCAAGGCCAATAATTGATGCAACGTGTGCGGGTGAACAAAACGACTCATCGGGGGCGGCTGCAGGCGTTGGTGTTATGTGCAGCCGCGTTGTTATCCGCGACATCGAGTGCTTTCGCGCAAACCGACGATCCCGCCGCGTTGCGCAAAACCGCTGCGGACCTGCTCGACCGGATTCACGACGCCGCGCAGCAGCAGAATTACCAGGGCTCATTCGTCTACCAGCGCGGCGCGACGGTGCAATCGTCGCGCATTACGCATTCCGCCGCGCGCGCTGACGGCGAATACGAGTCGCTGGAAAGTCTCGACGGCGCGCCTCGGAAGATGCTTCGCCACGACGACGACATGTACACGTTTGTCCCCGAACGTCACTTGGTGGTCGTCGAAAAACGTCTGAGCAAGGATTCGTTTCCGTCGCTGCTCACGACCAGCAGTGAGCAGGTCCTGACCGTTTATGAGCCGAAAATGCTGGGCGCCGACCGGGTCGCCGGGATCGACAGCCAGGTCATGGAACTCGACCCGAAAGATTCCTGGCGGTTTGCCTACAAACTCTGGTCCGATACGAAGACCGGCCTGCTGCTGCGCGCGCAGACGCTCGGCCCGGACGGCCAGGTGCTCGAACAGCTTTCCTTTACCCAGGTTCAGATCGGGGGAACGATCGATCGGGCGGCCATAGCGAATGGCATCAAGAATCTGGCGGGATGGACAATTGTCCGGCCGCCGGTTCAAACTGTCGATATGCAGGCGCAGGGCTGGAAAATTACCCCGACGATTCCGGGCTTCCGCGAAATTCGCGAGTTGCGCCGGCCGATGGCATCGCGGGAAGAGGGCCAGCCGCCTATTCCCGTCGATCAAGCCGTTTTCTCGGACGGCCTCGCGGCAATCTCGGTTTTTGTCGAGCCGGTGGAAAAGAATTCCCGCAAGGAAGGGGCCGGCGACAGCGGCGCCACGCACGTGCTGGTAAAGCGTCGGGGGGATTTTTGGATCACGCTGCTAGGAGAAGTTCCTCAAGCTACGTTGCAGCAATTTGCTTCTGCCATAGAATACAAGCCTTCCAAGTAATTCCTCGGCCCTAGACGATATGAGCAACCTCTCGCTGCGCACTCTTTTCGCGGCCGCGGCGTTTGCCGCATGCCTGCCGCTCGCAACCCCCGTGGCACTTGCTGCCACGCCGGTTGCAGTGCCAGGAGTGAATCTGCCGGACTTCACCACGCTCGTCGATAAAGTGGGTCCGTCGGTCGTGAATATCCGGACAACGACCCATGTGAGCAGTGGCGGGGACATGCACGGATTACCGCCTGGCATGGACGACGGCGACATGTCCGAGTTCTTTCGCCGGTTCTTCGGGATTCCGATGCCCGGAACGCCGGGTTCGCCGGGTTCGCCACACGGGGGTGGGGGCGGTAAGGGCGGTGACGACGGCAGCGGGGGGAATCAGGGAAATCGCTCCGCGCCGCAGGACAATGGCCCAGACAGCCCCGACAACTCCGAGCAAAGCAATGGCGTCGGCTCGGGCTTCATCATTTCCGCCGACGGCTACGTGATGACGAACGCACACGTAGTCGACGATGCAGACACCATCTACGTCACGCTGACCGACAAGCGAGAGTTCAAGGCCAAGCTGATCGGCGTTGACGAGCGCACGGATGTCGCGGTGGTGAAGATTCAGGCCACAAGTCTGCCCGCCATCACCATGGGTGATTCGAACAAGGTGCG
>NZ_JBAUSA010000193.1:0-2341 GCF_049581465.1 Caballeronia sp.
GCCGTTCGCGCCGCCTGACGATCCCGTATTGTCGGCACGGCTCGATGCGCTGACGAAGAGGGGCTTGAGCCCGTTTGCCGTGCACCAGTTGCCGCAAGCCGTGATTACGCTCAAGCAGGGCGCTGGACGGTTGATCCGTGCGGAAACGGACCGTGGTGTGCTCATGATCTGCGATACGCGTCTCGTCGACAAACCCTACGGCCGGAGGATCTGGCAGAGCCTGCCGCCGTTCAGACGCACGCGTGAGCTCGAAGTCGTGCGGGCGTTTTTCTCCGATCCTGAAACGGTGGCTGCCGACTCTGATGCGTGACGTAACAACGCGCGTAACCCCCGTGACACTGCGCGGTACAAACAAAAAACCCGGCGACAAAGCCGGGTTTTTTGTTTCATGCCCAGTCGCTAAAAGACTGGATTACCAAATCTGCCACCACGACTTTTCCGCATTTGGGCGGCTCTTGCCGGTCACGTACGGGCTATCGGGGAAGGTCGCGGCCAGCACGCGCTTCGTGTCGTCTGCCATTTGCGGTTGGTCAAGCTGGACGTACGACAGCATCATGATATGCAGCGCATCTTCAGTTGCCGGTGCATTCCGGTATTCGCGAATCGCCAGTTGCGCACGGTTGATGGCGGCCACATAAGCGCCCCGGCGATAGTAGTAGTCGGCCGCGTGGACTTCGTGCGAAGCGAGTGCGTTCACGATGTAACGCATGCGTTGCGCGGCGTCCGGCGCGTACTTGCTTTGCGGAAACCGGTCGACCACGATCTTGAACGCGTCATACGACTCGCGCAGCGACTTCGGATCGCGTTCGCTCATGTCCTGGCCAGAGAAACGGCCGAACAAACCGAGATCGTCGTTGAAGTGGATCATGCCCTTGAGGTAGTACGCGTAGGCGATCTCCGGATGATCCGGGTGCAGCTTGATGAACCGGTCGATGGCTGCATCCGCCGAAGCGGTTTCGCCGTCTTTCCAGTTGCAATACGCCACGTTGATCTGCGCTTGCTGGGCGAAATGGCCGAACGGATCACGACCTTCCAGGCTCTCGAAGTACTTCGCGCACTTGCCGAAGTCACCGCCTGTCAGAGAATCCTGTGCCTCCGAGTATAATTTCGCGTTATTCCACGTTGCTGTCTCGTCCGTCTTCTCCGGCAAGCCATGACAGCCCGCCACAAGTGCGACGAACGAAACGGTCGCCGCCATCGTCAAAGACCGGGGTAATGAACGGGACAGCAGCCGGTGCGACCGGCGAACGGGTTTCAAAATAGTTCTCAAAGCTTGATTTACGGCTCGCATCAGTGCTTGCATTTTCTAGCTCATGCCTTTCTGGCTAACTTTCTGGCAACTTCCCAGCTTTCAGTCTAAATGACCCGCTCAAGTACAAGTCGTACCAAAGATCGCAGCAAAGATTATAGCCCAAGCGCATCGGCCGACGACGCACGTCCGGACGAATTGACCGAACGGCCGGCGCAAGCCGCCGAGCCTGCGGACAGCGTCGCGAGCACCGTCCCGACGAACCTGCACGCGCGTCGCGCGGATGCCGAAACACCGCGGACCATTGTTGTTCCTGACGAATACGCCGGCGAGCGCCTTGACAAGGTCATGGCGCGGCTGTTTCCCGAGTTCTCGCGCAGCCGCCTGCAAACCTGGATCGACGCGCAGCGGGTGGTCGTGGACGGCGCACCCGCGAAGATTCGCCAGCCGGTGCCGCTGGGCGCCACGATCACGCTGATCCCCGACCTGCTGCCCGAGCAGCTCGCGTTCACGCCCGAACCGGTGCCGCTTGAGATCGTCTACGAAGACGACGCGCTCGTCGTCATCAACAAGCCTGCGGGCATGGTTGTGCATCCGGCAGCCGGAAACTGGAGCGGCACGCTGCTCAACGGCCTGCTGTACCGATACGGCGATGCGGCTGCCGGCCTGCCGCGCGCGGGGATCGTGCATCGGCTGGATAAGGAGACTTCCGGCTTGATGGTCGTTGCGCGCACGCTCGAAGCACAGACCATCCTCACGCGCCAGTTGCAGGCACGCACGGTGAAGCGGCGCTACGTCGCCTTGGTGTGGGGGACGATGCCGGATGAGGGCACCATCGACGCCCCGATTGGCCGCGATACGCGCGACCGCACGCGCATGGCGGTGGTGGAGAGTGCATCGGGCAAATATGCCCGCACGCATTACCGCACCATCGACCGGGCGATGTGGAACAACCAGCCCGTTTCGGCGATTCATTGCGATCTGGAAACGGGCCGCACGCACCAGATTCGCGTGCATTGCGCGCACATCCGGCATCCGTTGCTCGGGGACCCCATCTACGGGCACGCGCGCGGCAAGCGGTCGGTGCAGCCG
>NZ_JBAUSA010000194.1:0-7010 GCF_049581465.1 Caballeronia sp.
CTTAAAGTGGGTCCCGGAGTAACGTTCGCGCTGCGGGAAGCGCTGTATGCGTTGGCGGATATTGAAACCCAATTAATCGATGCAAGCTCGCGTCCGAATCTGCGGAATGTCGTCGAGGGTGTGATGCTTGCGAAGCCGGGTTATTGGGAGAAGTATTATCACGGCGATGCTGGGCAGCAACGTATCTTGCGGACTTATAGCTACAGCGATCGAGTGCGTTATTACTGGTCGGACGTGGAGATTGGCGCGGCGACGCAGAAGCTTATCGATAATCTTGGCGCTATGCGCATTCCCGAGAATTTGTTGAGCCAGTTCATGCCCGATCAATATTGGGCCGTGCGTCGGGGAGAGTTGGAGAATGAACCGATGGCGCTCGTGCAGGATCGGATTCGGCAGGTTGTTAGGGCGTATGCGGCGGCATGTCAAAAGGAGGCCGGGGCGTAGGGGGCTCCTGGTGATGGTTCGGCGGGTTCTGCTTGGGGCGAGGGTGGAGTGCACACTCACCGCAAGCAGAGGGGGCGCTGCGATCGCCCACATTCGCCGCTAGCAGAACCCCTTAGCAATCTCGGGCCTAACTCTTCCCCGTACTCCCAAACCCTCCAGCACCGCGCTCGCTTGCCGCAAACTCATCGACGATATTAAACGTCGCCTGCACCACCGGCACAATCACGAGCTGCGCGAGCCGTTCGAACGGGTTAAGCACAAATGCTGTCGAACCGCGATTCCACGTCGAAATCATCAACTGCCCCTGATAATCCGAATCGATCAACCCCACCAGATTGCCAAGCACCACGCCATGTTTGTGCCCAAGACCCGAGCGCGGCAGGATCAACGCGGCGTATCCCGGATCTTCAATATGGATCGCCAATCCAGTCGGAATCAACGTGGTCTGCCCCGGCTCAAGCGTAACGGCTTCGTCCAGACATGCGCGAAGATCTAGCCCGGCGCTGCCGGTCGTCGCGTAGGCAGGCAGGAAATCGCGCATGCGCGCGTCGAGGATTTTAATGTCGAGTTTCATTGGGTCTACTTAAGTTCGAACGCTTCTGCCAGCAATTGATACGATCTCAGCCGCGCGCGATAACTCCCGGCCACGGTCAGCACGATCAGTTCGTCAGCATGGAAACGTTGTTGAAGTTGATGCAATTGTTCGGTCACCCGTTCCGGTGTGCCAATAATGCTGCGGCTTTTCTCTCGCTCGACTATAGCCCGTTCACGTTCGCCAAACGCTTGCCCGGCACCCTGAGCCAGCGAGGGAATCGGCAGGTTCAGCCCATAAGCCATTTGCACACGACGCAAATCGACCGCGCGTTCCAGCGCAGCGGCTTCGGTTTCCGTATCGGCGCAAATCGCGAACACAGCAGCCGCAAGATAGGGCTTCGAACCATTGCGCGACACAAAACGCTCGCGATAAGCATCTGCCACAAGATGTCCATACTGCGCGTTAATAAAATGCGCGAACGCAAAACGAATGCCGAGTTGCGCGGCAAGCAACCCGCCGAATTCGCTGGAACCCAGCATCCACAATTCGGGCCGGGTCACGATTTCCGGTTGCAGCAAGACGCCATGCGCGACGTGATCGTCCGGCAGCGTGCCATCGAACAAACCCACGAGTTCACCGACTTGCTGCGGGAAAACATCGCCGCGATTATACGAGCCTCCGGCAACCGCTTGCGCCGTCCGCATATCGCCACCGGGCGCGCGCCCGACGCCCAGATCCACGCGATTGGGAAACAGCGCCTCAAGCATCAGGAACTGTTCGGCGACCTTGAATGGGCTGTAATACGGCAGCATGACACCGCCCGAGCCAATGCGAATTTTGTTCGTGATACTACCGATTCGCGCCAGCAGAACTTCTGGAACCGGATTCGATACCCCGCGCAAACCGTGATGCTCGGCGCACCAGTACCGCGTGTAACCGAGTTCGTCGGCCATGCGCGCAAGGTCGAGCGTGGCGGCGAGCGCGTCGGCCGTGGTGTGGCCATGGATAACCGGTGTTTGATCGAGTACTGAGAGTTTCGTCATGACCTTGGCCATTGATAATGAAGGCTAGGAGAGTAGCGATCCGCCACGCGGCGCCCGCTTCGCAATCTCGCCGATCAACGCGCGCGCCAGTTGTTTTTTATCGGCACGCGGCAAACGAGTGATCCCGGACTCCTCGAACATCACGACTTCATTGTCATCGAGACCAAACGTCAGCGGCCCGAGATTGCCGATCAGCAACGGCACCTTCTTGCGCGCGCGTTTCGCTTCACCGTGGACATCGAGATCGCCGCTTTCCGCCGCGAAGCCCACGCAATACGGTGGATTCGGCAACCGCGCGACGGTCGCAAGAATGTCCGGATTCTCGACGAACGTGAAGGTGGGCATCGCCCGATCGGCGGCTTTCTTGATCTTGTGCTCGCTCACGTGATCGACACGCCAGTCCGCAACCGCCGCGACTGCAATAAAAATATCGGTGTCAGGCGTGGCTTGCAGCACGGCGTCGTGCATCTGCTGCGCGGTTTGCACGTCCTGGCGAACTACGCCCCACGGCGTGTCGAGCGCGACCGGGCCAGCAATCAGATGCACGTCCGCGCCAGCCTGGGCCGCCGCGCGCGCGAGCGCGAAACCCATCTTGCCCGAGGACCGGTTGGTGATGCCCCTGACCGGATCGAGCGGTTCGAACGTCGGTCCAGCCGTGATCAGCACGCGCTGGCCGCCGAGAACCTTCGGCTGGAAAAATGCGCAGATCGCTTCAAAGGTTGCCGATGGTTCGAGCATCCGGCCATCGCCGACTTCGCCGCACGCCTGCGCCCCCGAATCCGGCCCAAGCACCTGGACGCCGTCCGCACGCAACTGCGTCACGTTGCGTTGGGTCGCCGGGTTCTGCCACATCTGGCGGTTCATCGCGGGCACGACGAGCAGCGGACAATCGCGCGCGACGCACAGTGTGGACAACAGGTCGTCGCAGAGGCCGTGCGCGAGCTTGGCGATAAAGTCGGTGGAAGCGGGCGCGATTACGATCACATCGGCTTCACGCGACAAATCGATGTGCGCCATGTTGTTCGGCACGCGCGCGTCCCACTGCGACGTATACACGGGCCGGCCCGACAACGCCTGCATGGTCACGGGCGTGATGAATTGCGTCGCGGCCTCGGTCATCGCGATCTGCACCGTCGCGCCGGCTTTCACCAGCAGACGTGTGAGTTCGGCGATCTTGTAGCACGCAATACCGCCCGACAGCCCGAGTACCAGATGCTTGCCTGCCAGTTCTGCAGTTTCCAAAGCCGCCTCCGTACTCAACAAATGCTCAAGAACTACTCAAGAAACTACTTCGCCCCGCGAACGCGTCGCAGTTCATCGAACACGAGGAGCACTGCGCCGATCGTGATCGCGCTATCGGCGAGATTGAATGCCGGCCAGTGCCACGTGTTGATATGGAAATCCAGGAAGTCGATCACGTGACCATAAGCAATCCGATCGATCACGTTGCCCAGCGCGCCGCCCATGATGAGCGCCAGCGCCGTGCAGAAAAGCCGCTGGGTGCCGTGGCGCTTGAGCAAATAGCAGATCACGATGGCCGCCACGACGCCAAGCCCAGTGAAACCCCAACGCTGCCAGCCACCGGCGCTCGCGAGAAAGCTAAATGCGGCGCCGCGATTGAAAATCAGGAACAGGTTGAAGAACGGCGTGAGGGCATGCGGCTCGCCGTACGTGAACACACGGGCAACCGCGATCTTCGACAATTGGTCGAAGAGAATCACGATCAGCGACACGCCAAGCCAAGGCGCGAGTGACCCGCTGGTTTGCTTCGGCATTGTCCTTGCCATTATGCTGCGCTCCGCTTTTCGCCATCGCCGAAGAGGTTGATGATGCAGCGGCCGCACAAGCCGGGATGCTCGTCCGATGCGCCCACGTCGTCGACATAGTGCCAGCAGCGCTCGCATTTCAGGTACTTCGACGCAATCACGTCGACGCCTTCTTCCGCTTCGCTCGCCACCTTCACCACCTGCGCCGCCGATGTAATCATCACGAAACTGAGGTCATCGCCGAGACTGATCAAAGCGTCGTAACGCGCGCCGCTCGCACGGATTTCCACTTCGGCTTGCAGCGACGAACCAATCTGGTTAGCAGTACGCGCTTCTTCCAGCGCCTTCGTCACGTCGGCACGAGCGGAGCGGATCAGCGTCCACTTGTCGAGCACTTCGCCGGCATCCGCGACTTGCGGATAGACGTGATACAGCTCCGTGAAAATCGTATTGCGGTCCGGTTGCAGGACCTTGTACGCCTCTTCCGCCGTGAACGACAGATAGGGCGCCACGAGCCGCAGCAAGCCATGCGCGATGTGATGCAGCACCGTTTGCGCCGCGCGACGTTCGCGCGAATCGGGCTTCATGGTGTAGAGCCGGTCCTTCAGCACGTCGAGATAGAACCCGCCGAGGTCTTCAGAGCAGAACGTAGCCAGCTTCGACACCACCGGATGGAACTCGAACTTCTCGTAATGCGCGAGTACATCGTCTTGCAGGTTTTGCGCGAGCGCGACTGCGTACTGATCGATTTCGAGCCATTCGTCAACGGGGCGAGCGTGTTGCGCGAAGTCGAAATCCGACAGGTTCGACAACAGGAAGCGCAACGTATTGCGAATCCGCCGATACGTCTCCGTCACGCGCTTCAAGATCTCTTCGGAGATCGCGAGTTCGCCCGAATAATCCGTCGATGCAATCCACAAGCGGATGATTTCCGCGCCCAGGCGGCTCGACACTTCGTGCGGATCGACGCCATTGCCGAGCGACTTCGACATCTTGCGGCCTTCGCCGTCGACAGTGAAGCCATGCGTCAGCAGCGCGTTGTACGGCGGCCGGCCATCGAGCATGGAAGCGGTCAGCAAGGACGAATGAAACCATCCACGATGCTGGTCCGAGCCTTCCAGATACAAGTCGGCCGGGAATTGCAGCGAATCCTTGTGGGAGCCGCGCAGCACATGCCAATGCGTCGTGCCGGAATCGAACCAGACATCGAGCGTGTCGCGGTTCTTCTCGTACATGTTGGCTTCGTTGCCGAGCAATTCCTGGGGATCGAGCGTCTGCCATGCCTCGATACCGCTCACCTCTACGCGCTTCGCCACTTCTTCCAGCAATTCAAGCGTGCGCGGATGCAGTTCGCCCGTTTCCTTGTGGACGAAGAACGCCATCGGCACGCCCCATTGGCGTTGTCGCGAAAGCGTCCAGTCGGGCCGGTTGGCGATCATGCTGTACAGGCGCTGCTTGCCCCACGACGGATAGAACGCCGTGTTTTCGATACCTTCTAGCGCCGTTTCACGCAGCGTCCTCGCCGAATCGTTCGGCTTCACGTCCATGCCAGCGAACCACTGCGACGTGGCGCGATAGATGATTGGCGTCTTGTGACGCCAGCAGTGCATGTAGCTGTGGTTGTAGTTCACGGTATGAAGCAACGAACCCGCGCTGCGCAAGGCTTCCACAATTTGCGGATTCGCGTCCCAGATCGAGAGTCCGCCGAACAGCGGCAACGATTCGATATACCGGCCATCGCCCATGACCGGGTTGATGAAGTCCGAGTCGGTCATGCCGTGCGCCTTGCACGACACGAAGTCTTCCACGCCATACGCCGGCGACGAATGCACGATGCCCGTGCCGCTCTCCGTGGTGACGTAGTCACCGAGATAGACGGGCGCGGTCCGCTTGTAGCCCGGATGAGCGGCGCTCAGCGGATGATGGAAACGCAGGCCGGACAGCTTTTCGCCAGTCGCCGTGGCGAGGGCGGAACCGGTCAGGTGGTATTGCTTCAGGCAATCTTCCACGCGATCTTGCGCCAGGATCAACAAGCCCTTTTCGGTATCGACGAGGCTGTACGTGATCTCGGGATGCACGTTCAACGCCTGGTTCGCCGGAATGGTCCAGGGCGTGGTGGTCCAGATCACGATGCCGCCTTCCTGCTTCGGCAGCGCATTGAGTCCGAACGCGTGCGCGGTCTTTTCCGGATCGGCGAAGGCAAACAGGACGTCGATGGTCGGATCGACCTTGTCCTGGTATTCCACTTCCGCTTCGGCCAGCGCAGAACCGCAGTCGAAACACCAGTTCACCGGTTTCAATCCGCGATACACATAGCCCTTCTCGACAATCTTCGCCAGCGCGCGCAACTCGCCCGCTTCATTGACGAAGTTCATCGTCTTGTACGGATTGTCCCAATCGCCAAGAATCCCCAGTCGGCGAAAACCCAGCTTCTGCTTTTCGATTTGTTCGCTCGCATAGGCGCGGGCTTTTTCCATGACTTCCCGGGCCGGCAGCGCCTTGCCGAACTGCTTTTCGATCTGGATCTCGATCGGCATGCCGTGACAATCCCAGCCGGGAACATAGACCGCGTCGAAGCCCGCCAGATTGCGCGCCTTGACGATCATGTCCTTCAGGATCTTGTTCACCGCGTGGCCGAGGTGGATGTCGCCGTTCGCGTACGGCGGCCCGTCGTGCAGGATGAACTTCTTGCGGCCTTTACTGGCGGCGCGAATCTTTTCGTAGATCTTGTTGTCCTGCCACTCCTTCACCCATTGCGGCTCACGCTTGGGCAAATCGCCGCGCATGGGAAATGGCGTGTCGAGCAGGTTGACCGGATATTTCGACTGGGGCTTCGCTTCTTGCTTGCCAGCTTGCTTTGCAGCTTTCTTGTCGCTCATGGATGACTCGATATTGAATTCGGTGGGCGGCGGTTCCGGCCGAAGCACGGGAACGGGCGCGGTGGAACAAAGAGAAAAGCGGGGCAGCGGGCGGCGCAACGGGAGATAGGCCCGGCGCCACGCGCTTAACTAATTCGGTCGGTAGCCGACGTGGCGAAACCGCTGTCGCGGCCGCCCGGGTAGACGCCGGAACTGAAGTACGCGCGGGCGTTGGCGACATCGCGCGCGATAGCCACTGATAGCGTTTCGAGATCCACGTACTTTTCCTCGTCGCGCAGCTTTTGCAGGAATTCGATTCGCACGAGCTTGCCGTAGGCGTCGCCATGCCAGTCAAGGACAAAGG
>NZ_JBAUSA010000195.1:0-1958 GCF_049581465.1 Caballeronia sp.
AGTTATAGCGGCACTCCCCCGGTTTTGTGCTGTTGCCGTGACCCGCTACGGGATAGCCCAGGATCTGCTCGTGCGGCGGCAAGCAGAACGCAAATTTGTCGAAAAGGGCGTTACGGGTTGTTTCGGAGAGCGATGTTTCGTCGACAAGACCACGCCATGCCACGTATCCCGCGTACTGCAGGCCGACTTGCGGGAGGAACTGTTCGCGTACCGCCGACTTGAAGCCGTCAGCGGCAATAACGAGATCTGCACGACGAACGGTTCCGTCGCTCAACTTGATGACCGCGTGGTCGGCGTTGCTTTCGACGCCGACCACCGAACCCCCGGAGTGATAATGCGAGTCGGGAAAGGCCGAGCGCAGCACGTGGTACATCTTTCCCCACGCGGTCAACGTCTGCGGAAATGCGCGCTCTGACAGCACCTGGCCATCTTGTGCGAAGGTCACGCGCGATTGCACCTTGACGCCGATCGATTCATCGACTTCAACGCCCGCCGCCGTCAGGGCCTCAAACAACTCAGGGTGCGTAACGATACCCGCGCCCCGGCCAGCCAACTCCTCTGGAACGCGTTCGAATACGTCGACTTCCCAACCGTTGCGGCTGAGCAGGTTCGCGGCGAACAGGCCGCCCATCGAGCCACCGACTATGATTGCCTTGGGACGAAATGGAAGAGTTATCACGATTAGTCTCCTACCTTTGCTGATTCTTGCGTCGCGGAGGCTTGCGGGACGTTCAGGTGCGCAACTTCAAACGCGGGGTAGTTCAATTCGATGGTGACGCCGGACGGATCCTCAATGAAGATCTGGTGCAGACCAAGGCTGGGCACCGTTCGGTCGCGCCAGGGAACCCCTTCGTCTTTCAGCGTTTCCCACATGGCCGCGACGCCCGTCGCAAGGAATGCGATGTGATCGACCGTCCCCGTGCCTGTCAGCGCGGGCTCCTTGTCGCCCAGGTAGGCCTTGAGTCCTTCCGGGTTATCCGGATCGATGCCGATAATGTGCACCGTGCCAAATTCGCTCTCGTCGCCGCCTTTGTATAGCCAGGCGCCGGGAAAATCGAACGGTGGGCGATAGCCTTGGGTGAACCCAAGAACCCGTTCATAGAACGCGCAAGACTTCTCCAGGTCGGTCGTGCGGATGGAATAATGCGCAAGCTTGGATATCGGCATGATTGCTCCAGTAATTTATCGATCGATTACTGATCGGTTGATAAATTGTAGGTCAAGAAATTGGTCTAAACCAAGCAGATTTAGACCGGTATTTACCCTAGGAAACGGTATGAAAATTAGGGCGCAAAGCGTCCGCGGTATGGCGGCCCCGCCGTCTGGGAGATGTTCTTCTTCCGGTTCACTCGTCGAGTGTTCCCAATCCGAACGACGCTGCCAATTCCGGACCCCTCTTGAGCAAATGCGCTAGTGCGCTGCGTCGCTTCGAGGCCCACGACTCGAGCGTTTTACTGATGTCCGCGTTCGCATCGTCAGCAAAAGCCTCCGCTAGCGAAACGGCGTCGTCGGCGGCTTTGGACGTTCCGGACCCCGTGTGAGGCCTCACCGTACAGGCGGCATCGCCGACCAATGCGATGCGGCCGACAGCGAAACCAGGGCTTAATGCATCGAATATCGACTGGAAGAAGGGCGCTCGCGTCTCCCGGACAAGTTGCTGGAAAACCTCGGGAAGACAACCGGCGGCTAGTTCGGACAACTCTTCTATGGACTCGGGGGACAGGTGACCGGGGCTCACGGATGCGTGGTGCAGGTGGCCGTGCGTATCCGTCAGGTGCCGGCGCATGGCGGCGGAATCCGGTTCGTTACGGTACCAAAGCCAATTGATACGCCGCCTGCCTGGCTCCAAAGCGCCGTCGAGCCCAGGAATCAGGAATGCCATGAACATCTGGCCCGGCTCTCGAAACATCGTGAAGTTATTCACGAGCGTTTCGATCGCCATGGGCGAGAAAGCCGAC
>NZ_JBAUSA010000196.1:0-2050 GCF_049581465.1 Caballeronia sp.
CCCTTGCACCTTGCCGCGCGGCGCATAAATCTTGCGATTGCTAAGTTCTGCTTCCGGTTCGCTGTAGTACATCCAGTTGCAGGCCGGATCGTAGTAGGTCTTCGCGAAGCCGACGGGAATCTTGAACCAGAACGAATCGGCTTTACCGCCCGCTTCGAGGACGAGCACGGAATACTGCCCCGATTCCGACAGGCGCTCGGCCAGGATGCAGCCGGCCGATCCCGCGCCGACGATGATGTAGTCGTAAGTCTTCATGTGGGTGTTCGAACCTTGGTTCAGCCTTTCGCCGGGGAGAAATCGCGGACATCGGCGGGAGTGGGGGCCATCTGCAAATGCAGGCGCTCGCCCGTGTACGGTGAATGCGCGCGCACCACGTCCATGTTCAGTTCGACGCCGAGTCCCGGCGCCTTCGACGGGATGATGAAACCGTCTTCCCACTGAAGTGGCGTCTTGAGGATCTCGGCATGAAAGCCATCCCATGTGCCGATGCTTTCCTGGATCAGGAAATTCGGCGTGCAAGCGGCCAGTTGAATGCTCGCTGCCGCGCCGATCGGTCCGTTATAGAGGTGCGGCGCGATTTGCGCGTAATAGACTTCCGCGAGCGAAGCGATCTTCTTCGCTTCGAGCAAACCGCCGCAACGCGCTACGTTCAGTTGAAGGATGGACGCCGCGCCCGCTTGCAACAGCTTGAAGAATTCGTACTTGGTGGTGAGGCGCTCGCCGGCCGCGATCGGAATGCTGGTATGCCGCGCGACTTGCGCCATTGCGTCTTCCTGGCCGGGTGGAACGGGCTCCTCGAACCACAGCGGATCGTATTTTTCCAGGCGCTGCGCGAGCCGGATAGCGGACGACGGCACCATTTGTCCGTGCGTGCCGAACAACAGGTCGCAGCGGTTGCCGACGGCTTCGCGGACGCGCTTGCAGAAGGTCTCGCAGCGTTCGAGCACGGACAGCGAAAGCTGGTGGCCCGAGTACGCAGTGTACGGGCCGGCCGGATCAAATTTGACCGCAGTGAAGCCTAGCTCCGCATTTTGCGCGGCGCATTCTGCGGCGAGATCGACATCGTCATAGTCGTATTCGCCCGCGGCATTCTTCGGATAGAGGTAGGTGTACGAGCGCAGGCGTTCGTTCACCAGGCCGCCGAGCAGTTCGTACACCGGTTTGTCCGCCGCCTTGCCGATGATGTCCCAGCACGCCATTTCGAGGCCGCTGACGACGCCCATCATCGTGAGGTCGGGGCGCTGCGTGAAGCCGCTCGAATAGGCTTCGCGAAAAAAGCGTTCCACATGATGCGGATCGTGATCCTGGAGATAGCGGCCGAAGACGTCATCGATGATGTGCGCCATCGCTTTCGGATGGAAAGTGGCCGAGTAGATTTCCCCCACGCCTTCTATCCCGCACGCTGTTTTCAGCTTGACGAAGATCCAGTACATGCCGCCGAGATGCGGCGGCGGGACGGCTACGAAATGGGTTTCGAGCGAGACGATTTTCATCGGACGGACTCCTTGGCAAGTGTCGAGCGGGCACGCATGCGTTTTAGCGCGATGGCAGCCACGCCGCCGATCACGGCGATTCCCGCGATATAAGAGAAGTAGAACTGGTAGCCGGCGAGACCCGGATAGTGCTCCGTCGTCCAGCCGTTCACGAGCGGCAGGAATACATCGGGCGAATAGCCGATCAGCGAAATCAGGCCGATGGCAAGGCCCGTGATGCGTAACGGGATTCCGCATTCATCGAGCAGGCTCCAGTAGAGCCCGCGAATGGCGTAGGTCAGCACGCCGATCAGCAACACCACGATGGCGATGGCAGCAATGCCGACACTCGGATTGAGATGGCCGACGCTTGGCAGGACCACGAGTGCGCCAAGCCCGATCGCCGCGAGGAACAGCGCCGCGATTAGCACGCCGAGCGTAGAAAATCGATCGCCGAGATAGCCGCCGCCGATACCGCCGATTGGCCGCATCCACAGCTTGAGTGTGGTGAGCGTGCCGGCCATGACGACGGTCATCTTCAGGTCGCCGACTTGCAGGTACGCCGAAAAGCTATAGGT
>NZ_JBAUSA010000197.1:0-5107 GCF_049581465.1 Caballeronia sp.
ACCGAGGCTGGAAGAAGAAAGCAGAACCGGTGTGACCGCGATGCCTAGCAAAATCATGGCGATGCGATAGCCGGGTGCGGTGTTACTACGGTCGCTAGTGTCGCGCATACAATTTCCCTTACGGTGCTTGTGGGGTCAGGCCGAATGAGAATGACCGGTATAAACGCGCCAGCTTCCGTGCTGCGTGATTTCCTTCTGGTTCTCGACGAGCCAGGGTTCTGCCAGGACACCGAGTACCTGGCTTCCACCCTTCAGCGTGACCTTGCCGATAGCCAGCCCAGCCGGTTCGCTCAGCAGCAGGCTCGCGAATGAAACGAGCGGCAATTCCCAGATTTCGAGCGCGACCGCGCTTCCTCCCGTTGCGACGCGAATCATTCCCGGATGCCGGTCGCCGATGCTCCAAAGCCGATAATGCGCATCGGTCATATCCTCGCGGACGAACACACCGCCCGCCGCAATCATGTTTGGGTTCAGCTCGAGTCCGCGCATCAGCGTCCCGTTCACGGCCAGATAAGTTTTGTCGGACATCGTCCTGCCTCGTTCAAGTTCAATTCAAGTTCAAGTATTGGAGTCTTGCTACGCGCAACCGGCTATTGCGTGATCCATGTGCCGGTCTCGTGATCGAGCGCGCGCCGGATAGCTTCCGGGCTGGTGATCAGCCCTTTCCCCGTTCGGCCGTGCTGCTGGCTGTACGCGACGAATCGGAGAATGGCCTCGACCTTGGGCAACATGCTTCCCGCGCCGAACTGGTTCTGCGCGATCAACGCGTTCGCTTCGGCCATGCTCAGGGTGTCGAGCCAACGTTGATCAGGCTGTCCAAAGTTGATGGCGACTTGTTCGACGCCCGTAGGTATCAGCAGAAGGTCCGCACCCAGTTGCTCAGCGAGAAGTGCCGACGCCAGATCTTTGTCGATAACAGCTTCCACGCCCGTGATCTGACGCTGGTCGTCTACGAGAACGGGAATGCCCCCGCCGCCGCAAGCAATCACCACGCAGCCTTGCGACAGCAGGTTCGCGATCACGTCGCGCTCGATGATCTCCAGCGGCTGCGGCGACGCCACCGTCCGGCGCCAGCCGCGGCCCGCGTCTTCCATCAGCGTCCAGCCGAGTTCTTTTTGACGGCGGCGCGCGGTGGCTTCGTCGAGGAACGCGCCAATGGGCTTGGCCGGATTGAGAAACGCGGGGTCGTCGCGGCTCACGCGCGTTTGCGTGACCACCGTCACCACTTGCCGATGAATTCCGCGAAGGCGCAATGCATTGCTCAACGCCTTCTGAAACATGTACCCGATCGCGCCTTGCGTATCGCCGACCGCGTAATCCAGTGGCACCGGGCGCACTTCATCGGCGGCCAGCTCGGAGCGACGCAAGATAAAGCCGACTTGCGGCCCGTTGCCATGCGTCAACACCAGGTCCCACCCGGCTTCGATCATCTCGGCGATATGTCGAGCGCTTTCGATCACTGCGTTGTATTGATCAGGAATGCTATCGTGTTGATCGTCACGTATCAGCGCATTACCGCCAACCGCGACGATTGCCAGAGGCTTCGTCATGTGCTTTTCCGTTTGGTTTCAGATGTGTTCGGCGAGCGCGCGGATCGCTTCTATAAAGCCCGCCATAGGCGCTGTGGTAATACCCGCACCGATCTGTCCAACGCCCGCCTGCTTGTGCGCGATACCCGTGTTGATCACGGGCAGGATGCTGCGATCGACCACCTTGCGAGCGTCGATACCCGCTGCCGTCGGCGCAAAATTCAGCGGTGGCAACGTGAACGCGGGGTTGCCGCCGATCGTGATCGCCTGCATGCGGCGGCTGTTCGCGGTGGCATCCGCGGGCGTGCCGCCCACGAACTTGACAATCGCCGGTGACGAAGCCATCGCGAATCCGCCCACGCCAGCCGTCTCCGTGATGGCGCTATCGCCGAGATCGGCTGCGGCGTCTTCCACGCCGTAACCTGGAAAGAACAAGCCTTCCACGGGGTTCGCGGGCGCCTGGAACCACTGGTCGCCCGTTCCCGACATGCGGATGCCGAAGTTCACGCCGTTGCGCGCCATGACGGTCACCATTGAACTGAAGGGGACGTTGTGCGCGGCGTCGGTCATGGCCTTGCAAGCCGCCATCGACAGGTTGAGAAAGAAGTGATCGTTGCCAACGATAAACGCCGTCACGCGCTGGACCGTTTCCAGCGGCAATCCGCATGCGAGCAGCGCGGGCAGAAGGCGCTTGATCAGGAGACCGGTCGCCGCAGCGTTGCGGTTGTGGACTTCGTCGCCCATGTGCAGCGCCTGCGCCATCATCGGCTTGAGTTCCACTTCACCGAGCACCTTCAGCGTCGCCTTCAAGGCGGGTGCCAGTTCCTGCTTCATCCAGTGAAGCCGTTGCAGGACTTCGTCGTTGTTCGCGCCGAAACGCAGCACCTTGCCGAGGCCTTCATTGAAATTGCTGTAGGCACGCCGGCCGTTCGTTTTGTTTTCGATCACCCAAAGCGGCATGGACGGGCTGATGATTCCTGCCATCGGGCCGACTGCCCCATAGTGGTGACACGGCTCGAACTCGACGCCGCCGTCCAGCACCAAACGCTCGGCTGCCTCGTGCGTGGCCGCCCAGCCTTCGAACAGGATCGCTCCGATAATCGCGCCCTTGACCGGCCCGCACATCGCGGTCCACGCGATAGGCGGCCCGGCGTGCAGGATCAGCTTGCGCCTGGCCATTGCGTCGATGGCCTCGGCCGCGCTCATGACATCGACGAGAACGGGTTGGGCGCTCAAATATTTCTGGAACGCGTACGCGTTTGCTTGCTCGACCAGGGGATGACGAATCAGCGATGCCAGCGCGAGGCCGCCGTCAATGTCGCCGAGAGCGGGCGGCTGCCAGTTGAGCCCGATCACATCGCCGCCTGCGAGCGTAAGGTTTTCAGCGAAGCTGCTCAGCCCGGCGTTCACCACTTTCAGTGGCTGATTGAATAGTTTGTTCATCGTGGGCCCCGTTATTTGTCAGCCTGAAGATGGGCGATATGGCTCGCCCATAGCGCCGCCTGCGCGTTGCAACCCGCGACCAGCACACCGGCTTCGCGCAGGGCATCGATTTGCCGGCTTCTTATTTGTGGATCGGCCTCGGTGCCGCAAACGTGCGCGATAAGCACGGGCAGTTCACGGCCGCGCGCCGCCTGATTGAGCAACGCGACGAGTTCGGCGCCGGGTTCGGCAGCCGCGCCGTAACCGAGCACGAGGTCGAACAACACGACCGCCGTGCTGGGATCGCTGAGTTCCGCGAGGATCCGCGCGTTACGCAGGGTGGGATCGATCATCGGATGGGGGCGGCCGCGGGTGAAGTCGTCGTCGCCCATATCGACGAGCGTGTGGCCCACGCTCGACCCGATGTCCTCAAGCCTTTTGTTCGTCGCGATCGGCGTATTGGACGACGCGCTGAATCCTTGCTCCTTGCAGAGCAGTTGGCTCTCGTAGCAAAAGGTGCCGCCAGCGAACACCCCGCGGATGTAGCGCCGCGCAGCGGGCAATGCGCTGCAACGCTCCTTCAGCATCGACGCCTCCAGTGCGTCGATAACGCCCGTGGGCTTGGGTAAAGCGCCGCCTTCGAACAACGCAACGGCATAGCCGGCCGCGTCGGCCAGCGTATGGGCGGGCGTGATTCCCGGCGCTGCAATGTCTTCGGACCGCGCGCCCAGGAAGTTGACGACGACCGGTTTGCCACCGGATCGCGCGCGCGCCAGTATCTTGCTCGCGACCGCTGCGGCCGGCGGCTTCGAGATCAATACGATGACTCGGGTGGCGGGGTCCTCGATCAGCGCGTCGAGGCCATAAAGCATGGAGATGCCGCCGATCGCTTCACTTAGGTCATGACCGCCCGTGCCCAGCGCCTGCGAGATTCCGCCGCCCAACTGGTCGATGCGGCAGGTCACTTCCTGCAAGCCGGTCCCCGATGCGGCGACCACGCCGATCGCTCCGCGCCTGACCACGTTGGCAAATCCCAGCGGCATGCCGTTGATGATTGCCGTGCCGCAATCGGGCCCCATCACGATCAGGTTCTTGTCGCGCGCGAGCGTCTTGATCTCCTTCTCGTGTTCGACGCTGACGTTGTCGCTGAAGAGCATCACCGACATGCCCAGGTTCAGCGCCTTGATCGCTTCTGCAGCCGCGTAATCGCCGGGAACGGAGATCAATGCAAGGTTCGATGCCGCGTCTTTTTCGACGCCCATCTCCAGGCTGACCAGCGCGGGCGGCTGAATTCCGTCGCTGCTGGATTCGACCGGCTTGCTGTTCAGGCGGGCTTCGGCGGTATCGAGCGCGACCGCGCACGCTTCGGCATCTCCGCGAACCGCAATGACGAGGTCGTTCGGACCCGCCTTGCAGCCGTCGTCCAGGTTCGCTTCTCGCAACTGCGCCAGATTCGTTCCGGTTCCCATCACCACGGACGCCTGCTGAATGCCTGGAAGCTTGCCAATCTGGGCCGATATCTGCATCAGGGAAACGGAGTCCTGATACATGTTCTTGAATACCTTGGTTTTAATGTTCATTGCACACGTCCGCGATTATCGTTACGCCCAACGCTTTTATTCCGGCTGTTAAGCGGCCTGGCCAATTCGACGCTCAATGCATCGAATGCCATATGATTTTTAACAATCAAAACTGAAAATCAGGTCGTTGTCATTTGTGGTTGCGCTACAGTTTCCAGCGCGTTGATTCCATTTATGTAACCCGCAAGACAATCGGCACCGGAAGCGGATCCAAATTCCATGACTTTATTCGAAGCCGTTATCACATCTTTCTGCGAATCGCCTTGCATTAAAACCGTTGTCAGATGATCGATTGGTTGCGAATAGTGACCTTGAATCGCCAGCGTGAGAAAATGTCCGCTGATACCGGTGGTGCGGTGTAATTGGAGTTTTACTACGTCCTGCATGAGTTTCAAGTGACTGGCTATAGCGGTGAAACGTTGCCAGGGCCACAACGCCGCGAGGTATCCGAGAAGATAATCATCGCCGTCGGGGGTCAGTCCTGACCCGAATCCAATCAGCTCCGACACGGCGTATTCAATAGCGTTACGTTCATCGGCCACATTCAAACGGGGCTTGCGCCCGGGCCAGCCCGGC
>NZ_JBAUSA010000198.1:0-5062 GCF_049581465.1 Caballeronia sp.
TCGACCAGTTGCTACGCCAGACCTCCACGTTCCGTGAGAACCAGGCCGTCGTGGAACGGGTGATGGACTCGAACGACATCGAAAAGGAACGTGGCATCACGATCCTTTCGAAGAACTGCGCGGTCGAGTACGAAGGCACGCACATTAATATCGTCGACACACCCGGACACGCCGACTTCGGCGGCGAAGTGGAGCGCGTCCTGTCGATGGTCGACTCGGTGCTGCTGCTGGTCGATGCCGTCGAAGGCCCGATGCCGCAAACGCGCTTCGTGACAAAGAAGGCACTGGCCCTGGGGCTCAAGCCTATTGTGGTGATCAACAAGGTCGACCGGCCGGGCGCGCGGATCGACTGGGTGATCAACCAGACCTTCGATCTTTTCGACAAGCTTGGTGCTTCGGAAGAGCAACTTGACTTCCCGATCGTCTATGCGTCGGGCCTGAACGGCTATGCCGGCCTGAATCCGGACGTTCGCGAAGGCGACATGCGTCCGCTGTTCGACGCCGTCCTGGAACACGTTCCGGTTCGCCCGGCTGATCCGGACGCGCCGCTGCAACTGCAAATTACCTCGCTCGATTTCTCGAGCTATGTTGGCCGGATCGGCATTGGCCGGATCACGCGCGGTCGCATCAAGCCAGGCATGGCGGTCGCCGTGCGCACGGGTCCGGACGGCGCGATCCTCAACCGCAAGATCAACCAGGTGCTGTCGTTCAAGGGTCTGGAGCGCGTTCAGGTTGAGTCCGCTGAAGCCGGCGACATCGTGCTGATCAACGGTATCGAGGAAATCGGTATTGGCGTGACCATCTGCGCCGTGGATACCCCGGAAGCGTTGCCCATGATCACCGTCGACGAGCCGACGCTCACCATGAACTTCCTGGTGAATTCGTCGCCGCTGGCTGGACGCGAAGGCAAGTTCGTGACGAGCCGTCAGATCCGCGACCGCCTGTTCAAGGAACTGAATCACAACGTGGCGTTGCGCGTGAATGAAACCGGCGACGAAACCACGTTCGAAGTCATGGGTCGCGGCGAACTCCACCTGACCATCCTGGTGGAAAACATGCGTCGTGAAGGCTACGAACTCGCCGTGTCGCGTCCGCGCGTGGTGATGACGGAAGTCGACGGCGTGAAGCACGAGCCGTATGAAAACCTGACCGTCGACATGGAAGATGCAAACCAGGGCGGCGTGATGGAAGAGTTGGGCCGTCGCAAGGGTGAAATGCTCGACATGGCGTCGGATGGCCGTGGCCGTACGCGTCTCGAATATCGTATTTCCGCGCGGGGCCTGATTGGCTTCCAGTCGGAGTTCCTGACGCTTACGCGCGGCACGGGCTTGATGAGCCACACGTTCGACTCGTATCAGCCGGTCAAGGAAGGCGGAGTCGGCGAACGTCGTAACGGCGTGCTGATTTCGCAGGACGACGGTGCTGCGGTGGCGTATGCGCTGTGGAAGCTGCAGGATCGCGGCCGCATGTTCGTGTCGCCGGGCGATCCGTTGTATGAAGGCATGATTATCGGCATTCACAGCCGCGACAACGACCTGGTCGTCAACCCGATCAAGGGCAAGCAACTGACCAACGTGCGTTCGTCGGGTACTGACGAAGCCGTGCGTCTGGTCCCGCCGATCCAGATGTCGCTGGAGTACGCCGTCGAATTCATCGACGACGACGAACTGGTCGAAGTCACGCCGCTGTCCATTCGCCTGCGCAAGCGCTACTTGAAAGAGACCGAGCGTCGCAGCGCGAGCCGCAAGGGCGCGGTCGACTAAGCTTTGTGCTTCATTCGTATGGAAAAAGCCACCCTCGGGTGGCTTTTTTATTGCCCGGAAATCCTGCATTCGTGGCCTCGCTTATTCGCGAAAGTCTCTTGAAAGGCCGCCCGACAAGCCTCTCGGGTGCGACCATCGGCCCGTCGACACAATGATCTGTGCTATGCTCTAAAAAGCATTGCCAAGCTTTAGGTCCTTCCAAGCAGACTTGATTCGCGCAATCCGCTAAACGGTCAGGCCGTGTTGCGGAAGGTTGAGTAACCCGCTATTTCTCGAGAAACTCGAAGAAAGGTGAGCGTAAAAATGATGAAGAATTCCCAGCTGAACTCCTATTTGTTCGGCGGTAATGCCCCGTATGTTGAAGAACAATACGAGGCGTACCTCGACAATCCCGCGTCGGTGCCGGACACCTGGCGTACCTATTTCGACGCGTTGCAGAACACGCCTGCGTCGGATGGGTCGAATCACAACGACGTGGCCCATGGCCCGATCGTGGAATCCTTCGCCCAACGCGCAAAAAGCAATGGCTTTGTGCCGCGTGAGAGCAGCGGTGAACTCGCGACTGCGCGCAAGCAGGTCTTCGTTCAATCGCTGATCGGTGCGTACCGTTTCCTTGGCTCGCAATGGGCCAATCTGGACCCGCTGAAGCGCCGCGAGCGCCCGGCCATCCCCGAGCTCGAGCCCGCGTTCTACGACTTCACCGAAGCCGACATGGACCAGGCGTTCCACGCGCAAAACCTGTACTTCGGTTTTGAGCAAGCATCGCTGCGCGATATCGTCAAGGCGTTACGCGACACGTACTGCGGCACGATCGGCGCCGAGTTCATGTACATCAGCGATCCGGAACAGAAGCGCTGGTGGAAGGAAAAGCTCGAATCGATCCGCTCCACCCCGAATTTCTCCCCCGACAAGAAGAAGCACATTCTTCAGCGCCTGACGGCTGCTGAAGGGCTCGAGCGCTTCCTGCACACGAAATACGTCGGCCAGAAGCGTTTCTCGCTCGAAGGCGGCGAGAGCTTCATCGCGTCCATGGATGAAGTCGTGCGTCACGCGGGTGCAGCCGGCGTGCAGGAAATCATTATCGGCATGGCGCACCGTGGACGTCTGAACGTCCTGGTGAACACGCTCGGCAAAATGCCGGCGGACCTGTTCGCGGAATTCGAAGGCAAGCACGTCGATGACCTTCCGGCCGGCGACGTGAAATACCACAAGGGCTTCTCGTCGGACGTATCGACGGATGGCGGTCCGGTGCACTTGTCGCTCGCGTTCAACCCGTCGCACCTTGAAATCGTGAACCCGGTGGTTGAAGGTTCGGCGAAGGCACGGATGGATCGCCGCGGCGACGTCGACGGCCTGCAAGTGCTGCCGGTCCAGATTCACGGCGACGCGGCTTTCGCCGGTCAGGGCGTGGTGATGGAAACGCTGAACCTCGCGCAAACGCGCGGTTACGGCACCCACGGCACGTTGCATATCGTCATCAACAACCAGATCGGTTTCACGACGTCCGACCCGCGCGACGCGCGTTCGACGCTGTATTGCTCGGACGTGGCGAAGATGATCGAAGCGCCGGTGCTGCACGTGAACGGCGACGATCCGGAAGCGGTCGTGCTGTGCACGCAGCTGGCTATCGACTACCGCATGCAGTTCCACAAGGACGTGGTTGTCGACATCATCTGTTTCCGCAAGTTGGGTCACAACGAGCAGGACACGCCGGCGGTCACGCAGCCGCTGATGTACAAGACGATCGCGAAGCATCCGGGCACACGCGCGCTGTACGCTGAAAAGCTGGTGCAGCAGGGCGTCATCACGGCTGAGGATGCTGATGGGTATGCCAAGGCATACCGTACGGCGATGGACGACGGTCATCACACGGTCGATCCGGTGCTCTCGAACTACAAGAGCAAGTACGCGGTCGACTGGGTGCCGTTCCTGAACCGCAAGTGGACCGACGCCGCCGACACGGCCGTGCCGCTGGCAGAGTTGAAGCGCCTGGCCGAACGCATCACGACGATCCCGGAAAACTTCAAGGTGCATCCGCTGGTCGAGCGCGTGATCAACGATCGCCGCGCAATGGGCCGTGGCGAGGCAAAGCTCGACTGGGGCATGGGTGAGCATCTGGCATACGCGTCGCTGGTGGCGTCGGGCTATGCGGTTCGCCTCACGGGCCAGGATTCGGGCCGTGGCACGTTCACGCACCGTCACGCAGTGCTGCACGATCAGAACCGCGAACGCTGGAACGACGGCACCTACATTCCGCTGCAAAACATCGCGGAAGGCCAGGCGAAATTCACCGTGATCGACTCGGTGCTGTCAGAAGAAGCGGTGCTCGGTTTTGAGTACGGCTATTCCACGGCTGAGCCGAACACGCTGGTCGCGTGGGAAGCGCAATTCGGTGACTTCGTGAACGGCGCGCAAGTCGTGATCGACCAGTTCATCTCGTCGGGCGAAGTGAAGTGGGGCCGCGTGTCGGGTCTCACGATGCTGCTGCCGCACGGCTATGAAGGTCAAGGTCCGGAGCACTCGTCGGCACGTATCGAACGGTTCCTGCAACTGTGCGCCGATCACAACATGCAAGTGGTCCAGCCGACCACGCCAGCGCAGATTTTCCACCTGTTGCGCCGCCAGATGATCCGCTTGTTCAGGAAGCCGCTGATCATCGCAACGCCGAAGTCGCTGCTGCGTCACAAGGAAGCTGTATCGGACCTGTCGGAACTGGCGAAGGGTTCGTTCCAGCCGATCATCGGCGAAGTGGACGGCACGGTCGATCCCAAGAAGGTCAAGCGTGTTATCGCGTGTTCAGGCCGGGTGTATTACGACCTGGTGGCGCATCGCCGCGAATCGAAGGCAATGGACGTCGCGATCATTCGTATCGAGCAGTTGTATCCGTTCGCCCACAAGCAGTTCGACGCGGAAATGAAGAAGTACGAACACGCGACGGACGTGGTCTGGGTTCAGGACGAGCCGCAGAACCAGGGCGCGTGGTTCTACGTCGAGCACCACCTGAAGGAAGGCATGCGTGAAGGACAGAAGCTGGCATACAGCGGCCGTCCGGCATCGGCTTCCCCGGCAGTCGGCTATTACGCAAAGCACTACGAGCAGCTGAAGGCGCTGCTCGAAGGCGCGTTCGGCCGGTTGAAGGGTGCGCAGACGATCTCGAAGTAAGCGCTCGGTGACCCGGGGAGCCGTTGTACGGCACCCCGGTCGCGAGTCCACGGTCTCACGGCTCTACGGTTTGAAAGTGAATGCCTGCGAGGCACTCAGGATCGGTTCACATGGTCCTCTGCACGCCGCATTCACAC
>NZ_JBAUSA010000199.1:0-2917 GCF_049581465.1 Caballeronia sp.
ACGTAGCAGTGGGACGACGTCGGGCACTGCTGGAAACGATCCGTGAATTCGGGCATGTCAAGGAGACCAGCGCGGCAAAGGCGGATAGGCCTTGGGCAAAACTTCTTCGGCGATTGGCCGCCTTCCCGAAGAATTTGATCACTAACCGACTGTGGATCCGTACCGCGCTTTGGGGTTTACACGGCATGGCGCCAAAAATGAAGAAAATGGCATGAGAACTAAACTTCATTTTCCAGGTTGCCATATAGTTTCCATCAACGGCTCGACGCGCTTCCCCCTGCAATTCCGATGGTCCGGGATGGCGTGACCACGCGTCGCGACATTCGCGGCGCGCTCGGACATCTAGCTGTCCAGCAACAGAAACGGACAGCGGAGGAGCGCCTCGGCGCCCGAGCGACGTTCGATTCCACCTAGCACCGAAGGGGAGCACGAGACATGCAATTCCTAGACGATTCCCTGCTGCCCGAAAACCAGGAAAAATTGGTCATTCAGGTTGCGCCGTACGGGCCGCAATGGCGTTCCAGCGATTCGGACGATATTCCGCTGACGATGGACGAGCAGGTCCAGAAAGCCGTGGACTGCTATAACGCCGGCGCGACCGTCCTGCACGTCCATGTGCGAGAGGCCGATGGGAAGGGCAGCAAGCGCCTGTCGATGTTCAACGAGATGCTGGCGCGTCTGCGCGAAGCCGTGCCGAAAATGGTACTGCAGGTCGGTGGCTCGATCTCGTTCGCCCCTGAAGACGATGGGCAGGCGGCCAAGTGGCTCAGCGACGACACGCGCCACATGCTCTCCGAGTTGAATCCAAAGCCGGATCAGGTGACGGTCGCGATCAACACTACGCAGATGAACCTGATGGAGTTGATGCGAGAAGAAGACTGCGCTGGCACCTCGCTGGCCGATCCGGTCATGCAGGCGGCGTATCGCGACATGGTCGTCCCCTCGAATCCGTCGTGGCACGAGGAGCACATCAGGCGTCTGGTCGCCAACGGCATTCAGCCTCATTTCATGCTGGGCTCCATGGCGAGCCTGGAAACGGTCGAGCGCATGATTCGTTCGGGGGTCTACAAGGGGCCGTTGATTCTGAACTATGTGGCGATCGGGGGCGGTTCGGCCGGTCTGCATCCGGCCGATATGCTCGAGTTCGTGCGGCGTACGCCGGACGGCGCTGTGCTGACACTCGAGTCGCTGAATCGCAACGTGGTGCCGATGACCACGATGGCCATCGCTCTAGGGTTGCATGTGCGTGTCGGTATCGAAGACACGTTGAATGGTCCCGATGGCAAGCGCGCGACGTCGGTCCAGCAGATTGAGAAGATGGTGCGCATCGCTCGTGAACTGAACCGCTAGATCGCCACCGGCGAAGATGCTCATCGCATCTACCAGACCGGCACGTTCTGGAATAGCACCGACGAGACCTTGCGCAAGCTCGGGATGGCACCGAATCGCGCGCCCGGCGTGAGAAGCGTACCGTTGCGCGCAGCGTAAAAGAGGGAGGTCGGGGCAGAGCCCGGGTCAGGGGCTCGCGGCAGATTGACGTGCGAAGCTCGATATCGACTCCGACGGGAATCGAAAAACAAGGAGACGCGGGGGAGCCCATATAGGGCGACCCCGACAGTCGTATCGACTGCGTCGACGTATTAGCAACTATCAAAGAGGCAGCGACCTACGCAAATGCCCTCATGCCGGAGACATCCATGAACTTGTATTCCCCCGAACACCAGACGGGTGATCGCGATGACTACCTCGTCAGTCGCTCACGCGCGTGGTTTGCGTTCGCAATGACGTTTGCGTTGATGCTGTTCGATTACATCGATCGCCAGGTCATCGTTTCTCTGTTTCCGCACTTGAAGCTCGCCTGGAGTCTGTCCGACAAGCAGCTCGGTGCGCTCGTGTCGATCATTTCCATCGTCGTTGCGCTGGGTGGCCTGCCGGTGGCGCTGCTGGCGGACCGGTTCAGTCGTGTCAAAAGCATTTTCGTCATGGCCTCACTCTGGAGTCTGGCGTCCATCTCGTGCATGTTCGCGAGCAACTACGGAGCGATGTTCGCCGCGCGTGCGATGGTCGGCGTGGGTGAAACGGGTTACGGTTCAGTGGGCGGAGCGTTGCTCGCCACCTTGTTTCCTCGACGCATGCGCGCGACGCTCCAGGGTGGTTTGCTGGCGGCGGCGTCGGTTGGATCGGTACTCGGGGTGCTAGTGGGCGCCGAAGTCGCGAAGTACTGGGGGTGGCGTGCGGCGTTCGGCGTGGTCGGGGTGCCGGGCCTCGTGCTGGCCGTGCTGTATCTGCTGGTGCCGGATTACAAAACTGTTGCGCTGACGCCCCGCGCGGAGCGGGCGCGCTCGTCGGCGTTGGGCACTGTCCGTCAGGTCGTCGGGACAATACTCGGCTCGGCGACGATCTGGTGGACGTGTCTGGGTGCTGCATTTCAGCTGATCGTGATATCGACGATCTGGTCCTGGCTGCCGAGCTACTTCATGCGATTCCATGGCCTTGCTTCGGATCGGGCAGCGCGGGAAGCGGCCCTGGTCGTCCTTTGCGGTGCGCTTGGCGGAATCATCTGGGGGCAGCTGGCGGATCGCCTGGGAGCACGGGCGCATGCCAGGAAGCTCGTCATGGTCGCATCGGTTGTGGTGGTGACGTTCGTGGTCTTCCTGACGGCTTTCACAGTGGCTGCTGCGTCGCCATATCAATTCCTCCTGATCGCGTTCGGCGGGTTCCTGATGACTTGCACGCTGGCGCCGTCTGCTGGCGTGATCTTCGACGTCGTTCATCCTGGCGCCCGCGCGACCGGCGCTTCGATTCTGTCGCTGTTCCAGAACCTCTTCGGTCTCGCAGTCGGTCCGGTTTTGGGTGGGTGGTTTTCCGATATGTGGGGCCTGCAAACGGCGCTCGCGATCATGCCGGCGTTCGGCAT
>NZ_JBAUSA010000200.1:0-2865 GCF_049581465.1 Caballeronia sp.
ATCGCTGACTGTGCACGCCTTAGCTCCCGTGCAGCCCCGGAAAAGCTTCCCTGGTCACACACGGCAACGAAGGCCCGAAGTTGGTTGATGGTGACGTTATCGAGCATACGTATCTAAAAAGTAGATGGTACCTATAGACATTCAGTCAATTCGCTTCATGGATCAAGAGGTCCAGAATTGTATTTCTCGCTTTTGTTTCGAAGGATGCATGACATGAACAGACTGAATGGAAAGACCGCCGTGATCACCGGTGGCGCTACCGGCATCGGCCGCGCGGCAGCGAAGCGCTTCATCGACGAGGGCGCCTTCGTCTTCATCTTCGGCCGCCGGCAGAAGGAACTCGACGCCGCTGTGGCCTACCTCGGGCCCAATGCCCGCGCGGTGAAGGGCTCGGTTTCAGATGAGGCCGACCTCGACCGACTCTACGCAGCGGTGAAGGCCGAGCGCGGAACCCTCGACATCGTATTCGCCAATGCCGGGGTGGGAAGCCAGCTTAAGCTCGGCGAGATCACCGCCAAGCACATCGACGAAACGTTCGACGTCAATGTGAAGGGTACGATCTTCACGGTCCAGAAGGCGGTGCCGCTGATGGGCGCGGGCGGTTCGATCATCCTGACCGGGTCGAGCGCCGGCACCACGGGCGCCCCGGCGTTCACCGCCTATAGCGCGAGCAAAGCGGCAGTACGCAACCTCGCGCGGACCTGGGCGGAGGACCTGAAGGGCACCGGCATCCGGGTGAACGTGCTGACGCCCGGGGCGGTCGCGACCGAACTCGCGAAGGCAGCGCTCGGCGAGGAGGGCCTGAAGGCCTACGGCTCGATGACTGCGCTCCAGCGCATGGGAGATCCGGTGGAGCTCGGGGCGGTGGCTGCCTTTCTTGCGTCGTCGGACAGCAGCTTCATGACCGGCAGCGAAGTCGCCGTCGACGGCGGCCTGGCGCAAATATAACGTACCACGCCCCTGCGGCGCTCCGCATTCGATTATTTGGAGCGCCGTACGGTTCGGTAAACTAAAGGAGAATATATGAGCTACGCAATTATCGGCTTCGGCAAGATCGGCCAGGCTCTGGCCAAGGCGTTTGCCCGCAAGGGCATCGAAGTATCCGTTGCAACCACGCGCGACCCGGAAAGCTTTGCATCCGCTGCGGCCACGATCGGACCCACGATTATCCCCAAAAAACTAGCGGATGCCGTCAGGGCTGACATCGTCCTTTTGGCTGTCCGTTACGAGTCGCACCAGGATGTCGCGAAGGCGCTGCCCACTTGGACGGGCAAGATCATCATTGATGTGACCAATGCCTACGGCGTGTCCCCTGAGGAACTGGGAGGACAGCCTTCTTCCAAGGTCGTCGCGCAGGCCTTCACTGGTGCAAGACTGGTTAGGGGCTTCAACCATTTGGGCGCTGCCGTCCTTGACCAAGATCCGGCCGTACATGGTGGCAGGAGAGTCGTGTTTCTAGCGAGCGACGATGACGGCGCCGCAGCGGAGATTGGTGCGCTTGCGGAAAATCTCGGTTTCTCGCCGATCAAACTTGGCGGGCTTTCCGAAGGTGGACTGCTTGTGCAGGCGCGCGGCAATAGCTGGGGTCAACTGATCTTTAAGGACTTGGTCAAGTTCGACTAATGAATCGTGATCGCGAATTTTGATGCGATCCTGCAATGGAGAGATGTCGATGAGCACGCAAGAGAATGTCCAGATTGTGAAGGATTTTTTTGCAGCAATGGGCCGCGGCGATGAGCAAGGTCTGTTGGCGATTTCTGCCGAAGACATTGAGTGGATCATTCCGGGCGAGTGGCCGCTGGCCGGCACGCACTACGGACACGCCGGGTTGGCGGGCTTGCTTCAGAAGGCTTCGGAAATGGTGGAAACGTCATACCCAGAGCCTCCCGAATTCGTAGAGCAAGGCGACCGGGTTCTGGTCGTTGGCTTCGCCACGGGCAGAGTCAAAGCCACGAACAGGACGTTCGACGACCATTGGGTCTTCGCCATTACCGTTCGAAATGGCAAAGTGACGAACATCCGGGAGTACATCGACACGCTTGCACTGGCGCGGGCCTTCGAAACTTAAGGCTGAAGCTGGCGATGAATCTAACAACAATAGTCAATCCGTTGGGTCGAACTGAGTATGTGGAAGTCGCAGGCAGGCACGTTAGTGCGAGTACTTTCCCCGACTACTGCCCGATGCGGTCGACCCTGAGAGGTCAGTGGTCTTGCTCGGCAACGGTCATTCAGCAGACTACGTTATGACCTCGGCGGAGGGTGGTACGCGGACACGAGACAGAACGCACGGTTGCGCATCCATTGCACGCTCAAAACGAGCGAAATCAACAATACTTAAGTAACTGAAGCAGAGTGGATCTGTTAAGCCGTTGGTTTTACACGGCTCGGCCACAAACACACGCCAGCGACCAACAAGATGACAACGCAAACAGAACCAAGCTTGTAGATTCCCGGCCAAGTCGTGTCGAGCACTGCACCCGCCATGAGAGTTGCAGTCGCGGGATCTTGAGGATCGAACCAGACAGTGACAACGCCAACCGGGTATCGTCATTCGACGTAATTCTGTCAATCCGGAATCCTTGCCCAGCAACGACGGAGCGCCGAAAATTGACAGATTTAATCGCACTCGGACCGACATAAATTAGTCAATTCGCCTTAGTGCGACATGAATTTGTCAATTGGCGTTTGGGTCAAAACCCGAAACCTGATCGACGAGAAAAAGCTCAAATTCTCTCGACAGTGGGTGGGCATCACCTTTGAAACCGCCCTGCGATTGCGCATCCAGCGTGACAAGCCTAGCGAGAAGCGGGACGGCTTGACATTCAAGGTTGAGATTAAGCGGCCAACCTTAACAGACAGCGGGCG
>NZ_JBAUSA010000201.1:0-3795 GCF_049581465.1 Caballeronia sp.
GGGTTGACCCTTGGGGCAGGAGCTTTCAGTGGTTACTATGCGATTGACTCTGACTATGTCGCTATACCAGCAATTGTTTTCTCCCAGACGAGCGGCGAACGGCTGTATATATACTACTCAACCGATGGTGGCCATTCTTTCAAAGGGCTTTTGTATGGGGGCTACGGTTTCGGAGCCGATATATTCGTATTGAAAGGGCCAACTTTATATGTGGCTCGTAGAAGCAGTAATCCTCAGACTGGCATATACCTCGCGAGTTCATATGACTTGAGCCGCGACATGCAGGTGGACCAGTTTCAACGCGCACTTCCACCGAACGGCCAAGACTCTGATCCACAACAGGTTCCGAGTAAATTGAAATCACCATCTGGCTCTACTAGATGGACTTGCGATTCCTCTAAGGACAGTGCTTCATAGTGCGGATCTCGGAAGCGAAAAAATGCTAGCCAAACAATGTGGAGTAAAACATCACTGACTAATGCAGCACCGACTTTTATCGCTGAATCAATGTGCGTGCCAGGCGACAATAATGTATGCCTGGTTTCAGTTCCCCGCCCCATGCCCTGTGTGGTGATATTCGTCCACGGCGTCAATTCTGAAGGCGAGTGGTACTCAGACGCTGAAAATGGAATTGTCGATGGGTTGAATGAGCGATTGGGACGCGCTGACCTTCGCATTAATGATTCGAGTAAAGATAAGCGAACACTAATATCGATTGAAAATAGTCCCGTAATCAATTTCTACTGGGGCTACCGTGCGCCCGAAGAACAAACGGCCGCCGGCACGTTCCCATACAAGATTCCGTTGAAGGTACGGGATGGCGCGGCTGCGCCCAATGGCGGGACGTCGTACACGTACTATCCCTATTCGTTCAAGCGGCCCGACACGAACCTTAAGGGCACGTACTACTGGGGTGGTGGTCCGTTCCAGAACGGTACAACGGCACTAAATGCATCGTGGTACGACGGCTTTGATCCCAAGGTGTTTGGTTTTGTCGACGTCGGAAGCCGCACATTCAACCCGGAACCCGATCGGCCACTAAACAAATCGCCGAAGCGAACCTACTACGTCAACGCCTCACTGCGACTGGCCAAGTTGATCGACTCGATCTACGAAAAATATCCGAATGACACTGTCGCGGTGGTCAGTCACAGCCAGGGCACAATGATCGCAGCCCTTGCGATGCTGTACGTCAAGCAATTACCGGACACGCTATTCCTGTGCAATTCACCGTACTCCTTCGAAGACAAGGGCGTTGACGGCATAACGATGGGAGGCAATGCGCCAACAGCAGCCTCGCGCGTTAAAACGTTCTTCAACATCCTCGACCGCTTCAAGGAATCGCAAGGCGACGTCGAGCGAAAAATTACGGAGGAACAGCTTGAGGGCGTTGGCGGCTGGCTCGATATCGAAACGCAAGAGTCTAAGGATGGCCGTTCTATGGCCGAAACAAAGGAAACGGACGGTCCGAGCATCGATTCCGAGCCGTCGTTCGACTATAAGGTCGACCAAAGCGTAAAGTGGAAGCCGACAATCGCAACGGAGGAACCCGTTCCCGGAAAAGAGGATCACCACAATCACGGGCGAGTGTTTGTGTACTGCTCGCCGCACGACCGCGTCATGGGTTCGACCCCGTTGCAGAGCATCGGATGGAAAGGCGTGGACTATCGTTTGCCCGATCCCGATTTGCCGCGAACCAGGGTGAGCCCCTTCGAAAAATACAATGGGGAAGGTAAGCCCGTGCTGTTCCAGCGTCAGTTCATGCGCACGCATTCCGTTGGAAGTACGCCGGATGCCGATGGGCCGAGAACCCCACGTTATCCGAACGACGGACTGCCATTGTGGATTCCACCGTCGCCAAAAGTAGCAAACCTAATCAACGAGATGACTGATATCGGTCGAGAGGAAAGGATATTTGTAAATGCTCCTCGCGTTCCTAATCCTATGCCTGCCGATAAGATGAAGGCATTCAACGAAGGCTTGGCTGAGGATGAAAGCAGTAGAAAAAAGATATCGAAAGATGATGATTTTCCGTACTACAAAGAGCTGATTTACGAGAAGCGGAAATGGGTCGACAACGAACCGTCCGTGTACGAAAACCAACATCGGCAGCACTTGCAGACTGAAGAAGAAGTTGCGCTGGAGATCGACACAACCGACGCCATCCCGACGAATCACAGTACGATTCTGACCTATCTGCAGGGCGAGTTGGTGAAACGGGTGCTTGCTTACGATCTTCCCATTGGGAGGGCAGACAGTTTCAGTGATCGTCCATTCTGGAAAAAGCTGATAAAGGATGCAGATTGGCTTGAATCAGGCAGCGATGAGAACTACGCGCAGGGCGGTGACTTTCAAGCACCACCACCACCGGCTGGAATAGATGTGCAAACTCGTCAGATCGTCATTGATGATGTTGAACGGACCCGGAAGCTGTACGGCATTGGCAAGTAGGGCAAGGCGGGTCGCTGTCGATTTCCCTACCGAGCAGTGACCGCCAATGTAACCCCGGCGTTACCTCAACAGGGAGCGTTGAGAAAAAAATTCAGCGGAGACAAACGCTCACGCCCCCGCCACCCAGTCTCCCGACTTCCCGCCATGCTTCTCCAGCACTTTCACGTTGTTGATGGTCATGCCGCGATCCACTGCCTTGCACATGTCGTAGACCGTCAGCAATCCCACTTGCACGGCCGTCAGCGCTTCCATTTCCACGCCCGTTCGCCCGAGTGTTTCCACGCGGACTTCGCAATGCACGCCGGGCAGGGTTTCATCGATGGAAAAATCCACCGCCACCCGCGTCAGCGCCAGCGGATGGCATAGCGGGATCAGATCGGAAGTACGCTTGGCACCCTGGATGGCCGCGATGCGCGCAACGCCTAACACATCGCCTTTTTTAGCCTTGCCGTCGCGGATCAGCGCGAGCGTGGCGGGCAGCATGGCGATCGATCCGCGCGCTATGGCTACTCGGCGCGTTTCGGATTTATTGCCGACATCGACCATGTGCGCTTCGCCAGAAGCATCGAAATGAGTCAGTCCGGACATGGGTTCTCCTTGAGGGGCGGTCATCTTACCAGCCGCGTGTGGGCGCTTTGAGCGCACGCTAGACAGCTACGATGCCGCCCTCGCCGCCGGGCTTTCGATAAAACCGAACGTTGGTCCGACGTCGCCTCGCGCGATGCGATTCAAGTTCAAATCGATGTCCGCCGCAAAGTGGAATACGCCTCCGGCGTCGTCGAGTGTGGCGTACGTCGAAAACAGGTCGAGGTCGTGATCGTGTAGCGCGGCGATACGCGGCGGCGTGGCGGCGTCGGACAAGAGCACGCCGCCTTCATCGTCGAGCCATGCTTGTGCGGGAATAAAGGACGCGCCGGCATGATCGGTCAATCGCAGCGTGCCATCGGTTTCGCTTAGCCTCACGATCCAGGGCGTATAGCCAAGTTCCACATAAACGCGCTGTGGGCCGTTCTGGAAGAACCATTGACCGTCGGCATCGGCGGCGTAATTGCGGTTGATAAAGCCGAGCAGCGCGTCGTGCCGGATGATGTCGCCGGGAAGTCCCGCCGCTTGCGTGGCATCGTCGCGCATGCGCCACTGGCCGCGCCGGTCGAGCAGCAACCAGCCGGTGCAATGTGGGACGTTGGGCCATTTGGCCAGTGCCTGCTTGACGATTTCATCCATAAGAGGGTCCCGCGTGGGGCGTTTTGGTGGGGTCGGGCGGAGTGTGCGGCAAGGGTGGAGGGGGTGCTGCTAGCGGCGAGTGTGGGGCGAGCATTGAGTCCTTCTGCTAGCGTGGTCGTT
>NZ_JBAUSA010000202.1:0-1749 GCF_049581465.1 Caballeronia sp.
ATGCCCTTGAGAATTTCCAGGCTGCCGAACCGCTTGCGGAGCGCACGGATTTCGAGAGTGGCCATGGGGGCTTATCCTTTCACTGCGCCGGCCATCAGGCCGCGCACGAAATAGCGTCCGGCGAGGATGTAGACGACGAGAGTCGGAGCCGCGGCGATGATCGCAGCCGCCATATTGACGTTGTATTCAATGACGCCGGTCGACGTGTTCACGATGTTGTAGAGCGCGACCGTCATTGGGCTCGAGTCGCCCGCGGCGAAGGTCGAGCCGAACAGAAAGTCATTCCAGATGTTGGTGAACTGATAGATGACCGTCACAATGAAGATGGGCGCAGAGTTCGGCAGCAAGATCCTTCGAAAGATCTGGAAGAAGCTTGCGCCGTCGATCTGCGCCGCCTTGATGAGCTCGGTCGGAAACGTCTCGTAGTAATTGCGGAAAAAGAGCGTCGTGAAGCCGAGACCGTAGACCACATGCACGAGGACGAGGTTGACGGTGGGATTGCCGAATCCCCACGAATAGCCGGTCGCGTCGATGAGCGTCTGCCCGATGGCGCCGAGCTTGCCGAGGATTGTCGCCATCGGAATGAGCACAGACTGAAACGGAATGAAGCAGGCGAACAGCATCATTCCAAATACGAGTTTGTGTCCCGGGAAACGCCATTTCGTCAGGACATAGCCGTTGAGCGCGCCAAGCAGACTCGAAATGAGGACAGCCGGCACGACCATCTTCACCGAATTCCAGACGTAGCCCTTGATGCCTTCGCATGTCAGGCCGACGCAGGACGTGCCCCAGGCTTTCTCCCACGGTTCGAAGGTCAGGTCATGCGGGAAGTAGAACATGTTTCCGCCCGTGATTTCGGCGAGCGGTTTCAGCGAAGTCATCACCATGACGACGAGCGGCAGGAGGTAGACGATCGCGAACAGGACGAGCGCGCCGTAGATGACGACCCGGGTTGTCATGGAATGGCGCGCCGGTTCCCGGGATGGCGCGGCGGCAAGCGTGTCCGCAATGGCGGTCATCAGTTTTTCTCCCGCAGCTCGGAATAGAGATAGGGAACCATGATCGCGGCGATGGTCATGAGCATGATCACCGCGCTCGCCGAACCGACCGCCATCTGATTGCGGGTGAAGGTGTAGGAATACATGAATGTCGAGGGCAGTTCGGCCGCGCCGCCCGGGTTCTTGCCGGTGACGGAGAGGACGAGATCATAGGATTTGATCGCCATGTGGGTGAGGATGATCAAAGCCGACATGAAGACAGGCCGCATGATCGGAATAATGATGCGCCGATAGGTCGCGTAGGCGGAGGCGCCGTCGATCTGTGCGGCCTTGAGGATCTCGCCGTCGATGCCCCGTAACGCCGCGAGGAACATCGCCATGACAAAGCCAGAGGTCTGCCAGACGCCGGCGATCGCGACGCAGTAGATCATCATGCGCGGATTGACGACCCAGTCGAAGTGGAAGCTTGTCCAACCGAGGTCGTGGACAGCTTTTTCGAGACCGATGCGGGGATCGAGAAAAAGCTTCCAGGCCGTGCCGGTGACGATGAAAGAGAGCGCGAGCGGATAGAGATAGATCGGTCTCAGGATGCCTTCGCCGCGGATCTTCTGATCAAGCAGGATCGCGAGCGTCAATCCGAGCACGAGGCAGAAGATGACGTAGAGTCCGCCAAACAGAACCATGTTGACGAGGGCCGTGTACCAGTTCGACGGCGGATCGACCTCGAACGTCCAGTTCCAAAGCTTGATGT
>NZ_JBAUSA010000203.1:0-6575 GCF_049581465.1 Caballeronia sp.
TGTCAGCGACATCGACGCATCTCTACATGCGTAGATCAGCGTTCGTGGCGTCGAAATCATAGATACCTCGGTGAGACTACCATCAGTTGGCGTCCAATTGCCCGTAGCGCCCGGTCGGCGGAACGAATTACTGAAGAATTATGACGTACCAAAAGGTGCCAGAGCGGCAATATAAGAGCCCATGAAACATTTCAATCAAGGCACGGTTTTCTATCGCGTGGACCTGAGAACGCGTTTCCTGCTGAAGTGCTTGACATCGGTAGTTCGTACTTCAAAGCGGATGCTTTTCCCGCCTTTAAAGCATCTCACTTGTCCTCTGAACAAAGTCTTCCGACACCCCTCCTTTGTTGTGAAATCCTTGTATTTCGGCAGGATCACGGCCGCCGATGAAAGGCATCACGATGAGATGAACACCGAAAAGCAGCTTATATGAATTGACAAGTGTGAGTGACCCTAAACACCTTAGCGACAGATTGGGCATCAAATTGCCGAGGGTTCCTTGATGCGAAGATACAACAGATCGAGTTATCGTGACTGCGCCTAAGTCTTCACTAAGTCAAGCGTGGTAACGGAAGGCGCATGGAAGGGTGGGTCGACCGAATTAAATAATTCCATCATGGATGGAAGCAACATCGCATACAACGCAGCAGCTTCGCGCCGTTGCACATTGTTCATTCACATCGCTGCCATGCGAGCTCGGTTTTGTTTCATAACAGGCGGTTAGGTAGGCGACCGTTGACTGGTGTTTGCGGCTGTAACTTACGTTCCGTTCGGATCGTCTCGTTAGCAGCTGTCAAACAGCTCGCCTGAGACGCGTTCGAAGTCATATTGACCGTAGAACTGCGTGAGCGAAGTTGCGTACGCAACGCGCTGCGGGCAGATGGTCGAGGCGGAGGTCGGATGGCCCGCCACGTCAGTTACAAGTTGCCATAACGAACATCTGGTCATTGGCTGTTTGGGCTCGAAAGGCGCCTTTGACGTCACGCTGAATCGATGTCCGGCTCAGAGTCGGCAACGGACCGAAGTGCGATGCGCGGCCTGCGAGCTCACGCGGGTTCTGATGTGATGGACGACTCCCTCCCTTCGGGGTAGGCATATGCCAAAGCGGAGAAGTCGTCCATCACATCAGAACCAACTTCGGCGTCTACGAGTGGCTGCTTTCTCAAAAGCTCGGCTTAGTTCCGTCGATTCAGTAAGCCTGGTGTGAAACACACTGGAAAAATCAAGCCATCTGCAGCCTGCCAGTCCCACTCGATGGTGACGTAAGCTATCCTCATCAAATAGCCTTTTACTCAACCAATTTATTGCGACAGAACCGTCTCAAGCATGATCGTCGCGGGGAGCACATTTCCGATGCCGGGCGTGGTCTTCAGGATCTCGAACTCGGGATGTAGCCGTGGTTCCTGATGGGGATCGCTGCGAGTGCGGTAATTTCGCCGGGCAGGGTGTGCAACACCGCCAGGCTGGCCATTCAGCGAGCTCAACGCGTGCAACATCGGCCGGGCTGACGATCCTGACATCGATGGCACCATCACCCTCGAACGAAAGGCACGATATTCGCACCACACAATCATGTACGTCACGACTTCGAGCGCTTGTCTTGCCGCAGTCCATACACGAGATCACGAGAAGCAGGGAGCCTTCTCCATCATCGCGTAGCGGAACCGTAAGCGTGCAAAAATCCGAATCTTGAGCCGACCCCATTATTGCGCAAACGACCGGCGTCATTTCGCCGAGGTGCCAATAGATGACGGACAACAATATCGACGCCATTGGTCACATGTTCACCCGCAACGATTTACGCTGTGATCCAGAGAGACAATTCTGCGCGAACTTTAGCAAGGTTCCTCGGCTCTTACTCAAGAATGGAAGCGCGGGAGGCGATCACATGCTTAGGCCAATTGCACTGTCAGCAGTTGTTGCGTCACTTGTTGCATGCGTGGGCGGTTGCGCCGTCGCGCCGGGTTACGGCTATGGATACGACGGATATGGCGAGCCCTACGCAACGAACTATGATGAACCATACTACTATGGTTATCCGGCGGTGTACGGTGGTGGTATCTATGTCGGTGGTGGTGGCTGGTACGGCGGCCGCTACTACAACCGTGGGGTCGACTGGCGTGGCTGGAACCATGGGTACGGCTATCGCGGCGGCTGGGGCCATGGTGGTGGCTACGGATACGGCGGTGGTGGGTATGGCCACGGCGGCGGCGGTGGCGGACAGTGGCAGGGCCGTAGCGGTGGCGGCCACGCTGGTGGCCGCGGTTAGTGCGAGGTCGACCAGCACGAACCAATCACTTCTTGCGCGTCAGACT
Organism: Caballeronia sp.; assembly: GCF_049581465.1. Lineage (GTDB taxonomy): Bacteria > Pseudomonadota > Gammaproteobacteria > Burkholderiales > Burkholderiaceae > Caballeronia. Next base: position 2,316 of record NZ_JBAUSA010000203.1, read on the forward strand.
CGGCGGACGGGTTGTGAGTAATCAAGGTCCGGCAACCAAGTGTGACCGAACATCGTAGTTGACGATATCGAGCTCTGGTGTGCCAGGGCGAGGTTTGAAACCCATCTGCTTCTGCTGGCCGGTCGCGGATTGTTCGCCGGTTTGGTGGCGAACCCGACGGCGCTTTTAATTCCAGCCCTGCCGATCAGCGCTGACAGATGCGCCTGCAACGCGGCTGGGCACGCAGCATCATAGACTTCCGTGCCGTCTACAGAGCGCTCTCGGAATCTGCTTGTACGCGTCGAGCGTGCGGCCCCTAGTTCCCTGGAACCCGATATGGAGCGCCACCGCGAATCGAGCGCGCCGTCTTCGGGCACCCCTCCTACGGTTTTCCCAGCAGCTCTTACGCTCACGTAATTGGCCTGATACGGCCTGTTGTGCGCCAGAAGAACCCAGAACGTGCGGGCCATCTTGTTCGCCAGCGCGACGGTTATTACCGGTTAGTACGTTGGACGGCCGTCGCTTCTTTATGGCTCACGATCCGATCCGGGGTAGGCGGCGTCTTTGTAACTGCCCGAGTAGCCCATGATTCACCTATAGGTTGTGCGTCGAGCCCAATGCCCAGCGCACACCCACATTACGGATGCCTACGTATAGTGAAGGCAGCGTACGAATCCTTACGGCAAGTCGAGCGTCTGCCGGAGTCGCGCCGCAGTGCGACGCCTTGAGAGTCCAAGCAGGTTGCTGACTTCCTTGTTGGTGCGACCAGCGTGGATATGTCGGCGACCATAGGTGTTGCGCAGCAATCGAGGACTCATATGGGCCGCCGAGATGTTCAACGTTTTCAGCGCTGATCGTACGCACTCGCCCAGCGTGTCATCCGTCATGGGCTTTCCGGCCGACGTCGCTACGAATAGCCAATCATTCGCGCAACTTAGGCCGCGGCGTGCTTCGTGATAATCACGGAGGACATCGAGTGAAAAGGCGTCGAGGGGCACCTTCCGCGCAATGCGTGGGCCGCGCTTTTCGACGAAAACGTTTGGCCACAGCCCATCGACGCTGAGATCAGCAAGATGAAGTCGCCGGCACTCGGCCGCCGTGATTCCGCTTCCCAGAAAGAGGGCCACCACCGCCCTGTTTCTGATTTGCTTGAAAGTTGCATCAACCGTAGGACTGCATGCCTCCTGTAGGCGCTTGTCGTCGATCACAGATAGGTGGATCGGTCTCGGCTCGTCTTCAGGCCACGTCCATCGGGTCAGCATCTCAGCCGCAGGATTATCTTTGCGCTCATCAATCGCTACTAGATGCCGTGTGAAGCGATCGATCAGTTTGAGGTACCGAATGTGCGTCGCCGTGCCGGGAGCGCAGTCGGTTGCGATCGCCTCGAAGAACCCGTCGACGTGGTCGGCGCCGTAGGTGGCCACGGTTTGCCGATGACTGACCAGGTACCGGTGAAATCGCGCGAACATTGCGCGATGCTGAACGATCGACTGCTCGGAGAAAGGTCGACTGTCGGCTCCGGCAGCTTCCTCATGCTGCCATTCCGTGTAAGCCCGCTCAGGGTCGTTCGTCCAAAGTGTGGAGTTCATATAAATAGATATACTGAGTTGGCGCATTTCCCCATTCTGCACGAAGTGTGGCCGCCGTTCCAACTCCTGAGTTAACGGGATATTCTTTTTCCCGATGCCACTCTCCAGTCCGACCCGATCGACGTTCGACGCCTAGTTCTTCATTGTTCATGAGCACGTTTTGGAAGACTTCCTGCTGCGACTCGGTGGATGTTGCACCTAAGACTTAGAAGGGACTTAGCGCTTCATCATAAGATGCCACCTGGCAAACTGGTAGGCACCTCGAGCAGCGCTCCTTTGTCGAGCGTCACACGCAAGTCTGGACAGGAGATGCAACGACGTCTAGCTGTAGTGGCAGATCCCGCCAGAAAGTACGGGCATGACGTGCGCTGCGCGCGTGCAGCATAACCCTCGCGACAACGCCCGCGAAAGTGCTGATCGACAGCGTTAGCGCCATCGCGCCACCACCGCGATAAAGATTGAAGCAGAGAAGCGCGCTTATCAATAGCCAAGGCGAGGTGAAAGTAACGAACAGAAAGGAAAATCCCGCAGGGCTCACCGAACGTATTGTCCGCAGCCAGCGGGTTTCGCGCTGCCATAGTTCGATAAAGGTCGGCTCGATAACATCGGTGGCGACCACCACTGAAGACAGTACCGTGCTCATTCCTAATGCTCGCGCACGCTCGGCCAGCCAGTAATCATCGGCGAGGCAGTCTTTAAAGGCCTCGAAACCGCCAATCTCCGCGAGCGTCGTACGACGAAGCGCAAGCGTCGCGCCAAAGCCGAAGCAGCGGGACCCACCTGCGTGAGCGACACGCACTGATGGAGCAAACCATTCGTTGGTAAATAGCGCTCCGATGCGCGGCCAAATGCCGCCGACGCTCCGGGCGCGATATAGGCAAGTCACGACTCCGACGTTGGTATCGTCGAGCGGCGCTGTTACAGAATCCAGATAGTCTTCATCAACGGCTATATCACTATCAGCCAGCACCACGATGTCGTGCCTAGCCCGCTGCGCCATGTTGATGAGATTGCTAACCTTGAGGTTACTGCCGTGGACGCGCGGATCGGTAACGAGTTCGATGTCCTGCCCGGGATACGTTTCGTGCAGGCGCCTCACCACCGCGATCGCGGGATCGGCTGGCGACGACACCCCGAATAGCAATTGAAAACAAGGATGCGCCTGCTCACAGAACGTTGCGAGGTTCTCGTAAAGGCGAGGCTCCACGCCACACAATGGCTTCAATAGGCTGAAGGGTGTCCAACCGCTACGCGGGTAATTTGGACGTTTGTTGAAAAATGGCATGGCCACCGCTGCTGCTATGGCATATCCGTCGCCACGAAGCACAGAAGAACGAGAATCAACTGGACAAAAGCTAAAAACTGGACCGTCATTGGTTAGGATGCCGGCTAAAGTACGTGCTAGCTGTTGGCTTGTTGACCCGAATATCGATTCAGCAACTCATTCCTATCACACGTTCCGGCAATTCTAACTGCGCTGAGGACCAATCGGCCATTCCTTCTAATGAACAGCGCGCCTTCTCAGTTCCCGTTTCCGCACGCCAGCATGCAGGCCGCTGCAGTCAGGCATTAGAGCGTAAAACTTATGAGAAACTTAGTGGATGCCGGCGGACCTCATCGATCCATCATCTCCGTCTCGGCAGCATCCGTCGCAGGGTGTCATCCTTTATGATGAAATGATGAAATAGAGCAGCCGAGATGTGCAGGCCGACAGCCGCCAGCAATACCCATGCAAATACTTGGTGAATGTCACCCATTTGATGTCCGAGAACCGAGCCTGTGGGTGAGAGTGGCGGCAGCGGTACCAAGCTGAATAGAGAGACTTGCCATCCCCGCGACGATGCGTTTGCCCATCCCATCAGCGGAAACGCGACTAGTAACGCATACAATAGCCAATGGGTCGCGCGTGTGGCGCCCTGCAACATGGGCGGCAAAGCGCTTGGTTCTGCTGGCGCTGGGTGCGTCAGCCGCCATGCCAATCGACTCAAAACGACCAAGACGATCAGCGACCCAATCGAAAGGTGCAAACTGATCAATCCAATTGGCTTGGTATCCTTATGTACGTCCGGCATCAACCATCCAATGGTGTACTGAATGATGAGCAGCAAGACCGTTATCCAGTGGAAGAGCTTCGCCGGGGCACTAAAACTCGGGCGATTGTGGGGTGCATTGTGATTTTTCAGATAAAAGTCCATGTGGGCGCCCGCGGTCGCAGGGTGGATTCATTTTGGTATCGTGACTCTGCCGATCTTGACTTAGGTGAAACATAGGTAGCCGGTGGCTCTTTGACCTTCGAGCCGGGAGTAGCTATCGCGCAATTCCTGATACCGTGTCACCAATTGAGCCGTACCGCTGTCAAATTGGAGCAGCGTCCTGTTCGTCTTGGCAAAATCGCATCTAAGGCCACTCAACTCTCTCGATATTCGAGAACTTGAGCGCAGCTGCGCCTTTCCCCTCACTCGCGCAAGGACGTCGCGCCATGACAACTACTGCTCAGTGAAATCTGATCTATCGCATGCCTATGGGAAGCCTAAGTCTTGTCGGTCTAGTCTATCGGCGCAAGGCCTCGCCGTTCGTTGGGGATCGATGTTTGTCGAGGGTCAGCGGCATACGAATGCTATATAACGCAAGGAGTTGGGCACCGCGAGGCCCATGGCGCTACGCAGTGGCGCTAGTCGCCGCACTCGCTGCT
>NZ_JBAUSA010000204.1:0-3178 GCF_049581465.1 Caballeronia sp.
GAGCGAGCCGACCCGGAGGAAATTGCGCGTCTCGAGGCTGAGATCGTCATCATGAAGGGACGCATCACGCGTATTCCGTTCATCGACCCGTTCGACCTGCGTTACGTCAATCGCACCAAGCAGCCTACGCCTTCGAGCAAGGCGGTCATGTTTTGTCTGATGGATGTGTCCGGCTCGATGGATGAGCAGCGCAAGGATTTATCTAAGCGCTTCTTTATTCTTTTGTATTTGTTCCTTAACCGGAATTACGAAAAGATCGAAGTTGTGTTCATTCGCCATCACACGCGCGCCGAGGAGGTCGACGAAGAAACGTTCTTTCATTCGACCGAAAGCGGCGGGACGGTGGTGTCGAGCGCGCTCGAATTGATGAAGAAAATCATGGATGAGCGGTATTCGCCTTCGGAATGGAATATCTATGGCGCGCAGGCGTCGGATGGCGACAACTGGACCGACGATTCACCCAAATGCCGGAAAATCCTCTCCGATGACATCCTGCAGAAGGTCCGGTATTTTGCGTATATTCAAGTGGCGCCCGAGGAGCAGAATCTGTGGCTTGAGTACGCTCAGTTGGCTCTCAACGCGCCGGAACTCGCAATGAAGAAGGTCGAATCGGCTGCGGATATCTATCCGGTATTTCGTGAGCTGTTCGAGAAACAGCAGGCGCATGCATGACTACACGTCATCTGAACAACGAAGCGCGTGGCTATCAACTCAAACCCGGCGAACAACTGAAGGCGCAAGACAACGCACCAGTAAAGGCCAGAAAACCGCGCGCGAGCGCGGCACCGGAAGGAGACAATATGAACGTGGCAGAGAGAAGACCGTTGCCATGTCCGTCGGACTGGACGTTCGAGTTGATCGAGGAATACGACACCGAGATAGCGCGCGTCGCGCAGCGTTACGGGCTTGACGTATACCCGATCCAGCTCGAACTTATCAGTGCCGAGCAGATGATGGATGCCTACGCTTCCGTGGGCATGCCGGTGAACTATCGGCACTGGTCATTCGGAAAACATTTCCTCTCGACCGAGAAGAGTTACCGGCGCGGGCAGATGGGTCTCGCGTATGAGATCGTCATCAATTCGAATCCCTGCATCGCGTACTTGATGGAAGAAAACACGATGACGATGCAGGCGCTCGTCATCGCCCATGCGGCCTATGGGCATAATTCGTTCTTCAAGGGTAACTATCTTTTCCGCCTTTGGACCGATGCCCACGCGATCATCGACTACCTGGTTTATGCAAAGAATTACATAGCTGAATGTGAGGAACGGCACGGCATCGATCGAGTTGAAGAACTACTCGACTCGTGTCATGCGCTGATGAATTATGGCGTGGACCGTTATAAGCGCCCGCAGAAATTATCGTTGGCCAGGGAGGCCGCGGCTCGGCGCGAGCGCGAGGCTTACCTGCAATCGCAGGTGAATGAACTCTGGCGCACGTTGCCGAACAAGAAGGCGACGACAACCGAGGAAATCGAGAGCCGCTATCCGCCAGAACCGCAGGAAAACCTGCTGTATTTTGCGGAGAAGAATGCGCCTTTGCTGGAACCATGGGAGCGCGAAGTGATTCGCATTGTCCGCAAGGTCGGACAGTATTTTTACCCGCAGCGGCAAACACAAGTCATGAACGAAGGCTGGGCAACGTTCTGGCATTACACGCTGCTCAATACGCTTTATAGCGAAGGCCGGCTTGAAGACGGTTTCATGATGGAGTTCCTCCATTCGCACAGCAACGTGGTCTATCAGCCGCCCGTAACGAAGCAGTATTACAGCGGCATCAACCCGTATGCGTTGGGATTTTCAATGATGAGCGACATTCGCCGCATCTGCGAACATCCAACCGATGAAGACCGCGAATGGTTTCCTGAGCTCGCGGGCAGTGACTGGCTGGAATCGTTGCATTACGCCATGCGTAACTTCAAGGACGAAAGTTTTATCGCCCAGTATTTGTCGCCGCATTTGATCCGGGAGATGCGCTTGTTCTCGATTCTCGATGACGACATGCGCGACTCGCTGGAGGTGTCGGCGATTCATGATGGCAGTGGTTACCGGTACGTCCGGCAGGCTTTGTCGCGGCAATATGACATGCATCATCGCGAGCCGAATATTCAGGTTTATTCTGTGAATACGCGAGGAGATCGCAGTTTGACGCTGCGCCATTTCATGACGGACAACCGGCATCTCACCAACGACAGCGAGGAGGTGCTCAAGCACATGGCGCGTCTGTGGCAGTTCGACGTTTATCTTGAGAGCGTCGATGAAAACGGCACGGTGCGTAAGCGTTTCGATTGCAAATACGCACACTCGGACAAGCGTTGAACGCTTGCTGTGTGCGTGGATTGTTCCATGGTTTAAATACCGGCTCGCTCGAGTTTAAGCGAGCCGGCTTTTTTTATTCGCGGGTGTTGGCTTCCTGATCCTGTGTGAACAGGTCCCAACTTGCCATGAACAGCGCGGCGATCAGCGGCCCGATCACAAAGCCGTTGATACCGAACAATCCCATGCCGCCCAGCGTGGAGATCAGTATCACCCAGTCGGGCATCTTCGTGTCCTTGCCGACGAGGATTGGCCGCAGGACGTTATCGACCATTCCTATCACCACGACGCAGAATAAAATCAGGACCACGCCGCGCCAGATGTCACCGGTGATCAGGAGATAGGCAGCCGCCGGCGCCCACACGAGCGCGGCTCCGATCGCGGGTAGCAGGGACAGGAAACCCATCAGCACGCCCCACAGCAGCGCCCCCTGGATCCCGAGGAACATGAAGATCATGCCGCCCAGGAAGCCTTGCACCGCGGCGACCGCAATATTGCCTTTTACCGTTGCGCGCACGACCGTCGTGAATTTGGCGATCAGGTGTTGTTTGGGGCCTTCATCGAGGGGTAGCGCACGACGAATACGCCGGCCGATCTCCCCGCCATCGCGCAGCAGGAAGAAAACTAGATAGAGCATTACACCGAAGCTGATGACGAACCGAAACGTGTTCTGGCCGATGCTGAGCGCCTGCGTGGCGACGATCTGGCTGATGGAGGAAGCGCCATCGGTCAGACGTTTTTGGATGCCGGGAATGTCGGTGAGACCGAAGCGGCCGAGCAGGGTCTGCACCGAATCTGGTAGCCAGTGAATGGCGTCCTGGAAGTACGCGGCGAAATTCGGCTGGGCGGACTTGAATTGC
>NZ_JBAUSA010000205.1:0-4353 GCF_049581465.1 Caballeronia sp.
CTCGTGCGCATGCGCACCTTGGGACAACTCCGTGCGTTGCAGCCGCAGTGAACCAAAAATGCGCAAGAGAACGTCATAAACAGGTGCGAAAACCGAAATTAACCGGTCCATATTCCAAACTATGAGAAATCCCCTGCCGAAAATTCTGATTAAGCTCATTGCTCAGTAAAGTCGGCTTGTATTTCCGCAGCCTGTTAAAGATCGGAAGCTTGTGAGCTTGCTGACAGACTGGGATATCTCCGTGTCCGTTGAAGAGCTATACATTCAGATTCTCTCGGCTGAGAACAGGCTGCGGTCTCGAAAAGTGCGCGAGGTATCCGCTTTCCTTGTCGATGCGATCAGATCGCCCCCTTACTGGGACAATGTGTAGCTTTCGACCTCGGTGCTCGTGGTCATGTCCTTGAGCTCTGCAGAAAGGGGATAGAGCGGGCGACAACTTCGTCTTTGGTATATTCATGAGGCGCTTGAGGTTGTAGGCCAGTACTTGAAGGCTCATCTCCGTGCTCACGCGGCCAAGCGTCCGGGTCAGGAAGTGTGCAGGACCCATCCAGTGCTTGAGCGTGCCCAAGCCATGCTCGACAGTACTTCGGCGGATGGTCATGGCATCGGGTTTCCGGCTTGGGGACGTAAGCGCTGATGTTGTTCAGATCGCATGCCCGGATTTCCGGGCCACTGAAGTAGCCCCGATCAGCCAGCACTTTCAGCTTCGTCTTGCCCATCCCGGTCTTCGCTGAGAGCGCCATCTTGCTAAGTTGCCCGTGATCGTTTCCGACATTAGTCACCTCGTGTTCGACGATCAGGTGGTGCTTCGCGTCGACGGCGGCCTGTACGTTATAGCCCACTATGCCGGATCCTCTTCCGCTTGTTGCCATGGACCGCGCGTCGGGATCCGTCATCGATAGCTGTCTGTCCGGTTGCTTCTGCAACTGTTTTTTGACCTGTTCGAGCTCCCGCATCTTCTGGCGCAAGCGGGCGATCTTCTCGTACAGACGCTCGGTCTTCACGTCGAACCTGTCGGACTTTTGCGGTCGGCGGTTTCAATCGCATCGAGGTATCGCTGAACGCTTTCCTCAATCTGCTGCCGACGCTTGGCGATCTTGGCGGCCGTGTAGTTCTTGTCACGGCTGTTCACGGCCTTGAACTTGCTGCCGTCGATGGCCACCCTGTCGCCGGATAACAGCTTCAGTTCGCGACACAGTTCGACGAAATGCCGGCATACGTTACGAATGGCCAGGCCGTTGTCTCGGCGAAAGTCGGCGATCGTCTTGAATCTGGTGCCAGGCGTCCTGTCAGCCACATCAGCTCGACTTTGCGTTGGCATTCGCGCTCAAGACGCCGGCTGGAAGGTGTACGGTTCAGATACCCGTAGATATAGATCTTGAGCAGCGCACCCGGATGGTAGGAAGGACGGCCCGTCACTGCAGGGGTGGTGTCGTTGAAGCCGAGCGTCGTGAGGTCCAGTTCGTCCACAAAGACGTCTACGATCCTTACCGGGTCGTCCTGTCCGATGTAGTCATCCATTCATTCTGGAAGTAGTGCGAACTGTTTGCGGCCATCGCCTTCAACGAATCACTTAATGAGTCACCCGGTCTCAATGCGTTGAATCAGTTTAGGCGATCAATGCGTTTTCACACATCTCGACCCACAAGGGACATTCGCCGTTTCATTCGCAGCCGTCCGGCTTACGAGCGTACAGCAGACACTGGGGGCGGTCACCCTAAGGAACAGCCTTGCAGAGCGCGACGAACAGAGCCGTTTGCGCAGCGTCCACGGGCAGCGTGCCGGAGTTCATCCTGCACCAGCGCTGCATTTCAGCGGAGTGGCTTCGCCGCCCGTCGAGGCAGTTCGGACTGTTTGCATTTTATGAAGCCGCGGGTGTCCGCCGGCCACCCGTTTTAGCCGCGTATTCCTCAAGCGCAAGCGCGATGAATGCCCTTGTTGCCGCGCTTCGATACGCGCCTTTGCGCAGGAGCAACGCAGCGGTTCGCTGCGGCAGCGCCGGCTCGAGGTCCACCAGACGCAGTTCGCCGTGCTCGCGCGCGATCGCGGCCGGCAGCAGGGTGGCAAGCGTGCTGCGGTGCACGAGCTCGATCACGGCGCTGATCGAATTGACCTCCATCGCAATTCGTGGCGCGACGCCATGCTGCTTGCAATATCGATCGATGTAATGACGCGTAGCAAACTCTTCGTTGAGCAGCACGAGCGCTTCGCTCTCGAACTCGCGAAGCGTCAACGCGGTGCGCTTTTTCGCATACGGGTGCGACTTGCCGACCATCATCGCCAGCGCCTCGACGAACAGCGCCTGAGTTTCGATGTCGGGCAAGTGCGTGTCGTCGAAGCCGATGCCGACGTCGAGCGCATCGTCGTTCAACAACACTTCCATCTGGTCCTGCGGCATTTCGAGGATGTTCAGTGTGATGTGCGGATATCTGCGGTTGTACTTCTCCAGCAACGGACCGATCAGGTACGCGGTGAACGTCGGCGTCATCGCGAGGCGCAGTGAGCCACGGCTCAATTCCTGCACGTCGTGAATTGCCCGGCTGCCCGCTTCCAGGTCCTGAAGCGCGCGCTGCGCGTAGCGAACATAGGCCGCGCCAGCGTCGGTCAACTGGATTGTCCGGCCGGAGCGGTCGAGCAATTGCACGCGCAGTGTGTCTTCCAGTTGCCTGATCTGTTGCGACAGCGTCGGCTGCGACACATGCAGCGCCTCGGCCGCGCGCGTGAAATTACGGTGTTCCGCGACCGCCAGAAAATAACGGATGTGCCGCAGCAGCATGGGGCCTCCCTGAACTATTGGTGTTTCCTATGCGCCTGATAATAAACCGGTCTTGGACGCTATAGTTGGATCGGCGCATTCTTCGTCCATCGGTTTTCAACCAACACCCTGACGGAGCGAAACATGCAAGACATCATCGACGGCTTCCTGAAGTTCCAGCGCGAGGCGTTTCCGCAGCGCTCCCAGCTTTTCAAGCAACTAGCCACGAGCCAGAACCCGCGTACCCTATTCATTTCCTGCTCGGACAGCCGGCTGGTACCGGAGCTGGTCACGCAGCGCGAACCGGGCGACCTGTTCGTGATCCGGAACGCCGGCAACATCGTGCCCTCGTACGGTCCGGAACCGGGCGGCGTAACGGGCACGGTCGAATACGCGGTCGCCGCGATCGGCGTCACCGACATCGTGATCTGCGGTCACTCCGACTGCGGCGCGATGACGGCGATTGCCACCTGCAAGTGCATGGACCACATGCCAGCGGTGCGCAACTGGTTGCGTTACGCGGATTCTGCGAAGGTCGTCAACGAGGCGCGTGAGCACAAAAACGAACGCGACCGGGTCGACTCCATGGTCCGCGAAAACGTGATCGCCCAACTCGCGAACATCAAGACTCATCCCTCTGTGCGGCTCGCACTCGAACAGGGGCATCTGGCGCTGCACGGCTGGGTGTACGACATCGAAAGCGGCTCGATTGATGCGCTCGACGGCGCGACGAACCGTTTCGTTTCTCTCGCGGAACATCCGCATGCCTGTGCAAGCCCGGCTCGACTTAACCTCGCTGCCTGAACACCTGTTTTCCAAACTTCAATTCATCTCAAGGAACATCATCATGACGCAATCACAATATCGCCAAGCCTCCCGCGAAGCCCTGGCCGACGCAATCATCGACGCAAAGGTGCGCAAGAACCTGACGTTCGAGCAGATCAACGAAGGCACGGGTCTAAGCCTCGCATTCGTTACCGCCGCGCTGCTCGGCCAGCATCCACTGCCGGCCGGCGCCGCGAAGGTTGTCGCCGACAAGCTCGGACTCGACGAAGACGCAGTTCGTCTGCTGCAAACCGTCCCCGTGCGCGGCAGTATCCCGGGTGGCGTGCCGACCGATCCGACCGTCTACCGCTTCTACGAAATGATCCAGATCTACGGCTCGACGCTCAAGGCACTGGTTCACGAGCAGTTCGGCGACGGCATCATCAGCGCGATCAATTTCAAGCTCGACATCAAGAAGGTCGACGATCCGGAAGGCGGTTCGCGTGCCGTGATTACGCTGGACGGAAAGTATCTGCCGACCAAGCCGTTCTGAGATCAGAGGGGAGTCATTCTTATGTGAACGACTCCCCATATCGATTCGAAATACCGGTTAGCCAATTGAGGCCATGGAGGCGTCAGGCTTACTGACAAAACTCTTTCCTCAATGGAGAACATCATGAAGATCCGCATTCTTGCCGCGTTTATCGTTGCAAGTGCTATCGCGGCTCCCGCTTTCGCAGGCACCGACGCGCCCGCGTTGACCCGCGCACAGGTGCGTGCAGAACTTGTTCAGTTGCAAGCGGCCGGCTACGACCAGTCTCGCGGCGAAGACG
>NZ_JBAUSA010000206.1:0-3555 GCF_049581465.1 Caballeronia sp.
GTACGAGGCCGCGCCTCATGCGGTCACCGAGTCGCGCGCCCGTCTTGCCGTGGATAGTCAGCGTGCCGCCTGTCATGCCTTCCATGTCGCCGGGGAGCGGACCCGCCGCGAAGTCGCCGCTTTGTCCGCCTACCGTCAGGCGGCCGCCGCTCATCTGGCAGCCGGTGAAGTCGCCGCTGTTGCCATCGACACGCATTTCACCGCCTGTCATGCGAAAGCCCGTGTGGTCGCCGCTGGAACCGCGGACATCTATGCGGCCTTCGGCGAGATGCGCGCCAAGACGGTCAAGCCACGGCACGTCACCCTCGATCAGCAGCGATACAGCATCGCCCCCGCCGTCCGTTTCCGTACGCCCTATATCGAACACGTCGCCGGCTGCGCAGCGCTCGTTTCCCGCCGGCAGCACGATCCGCCCGATCTCCGCCACCGTCAGCGCCGCGAGCGCGCCAGGAAGCAGCCTCGCTGCATCAACACGAAATCCGGGCGCGTTCCTGACGCGCAGCGTCGTCGTGCTCATGCGCGTCTGCCTTCCACGCCGGCTGCAAGCTGGCGAAGATGGAAGTGGTAGGGACCGAGCTTGCCGCCATAGTTTCCCGCCGATATCCGCAGCACGCCGCCCGCCCGGCCGAGTTCGGCCGCCGCTGTGATACCCGCGGTCATAGCGGCGCCCACGTCGCTGTCGGTCAGGCCGTCGATTACGATTTCGAGCACGCAGCCAACCTCGGCATCCAGTTCGCTTTTCGGCGACAAGCCGACTAACGTCGGACAAAAGGCGTCGTTCGTCGATGCCGGTGCCGCAGCATATTTCGAGCCTACTTTGGAGCCCGAGCGCACCACGCCGCCGGGGAACGGCATGATCACGTTGGGCAATCGGCGCATCGCGTGAACGGCGTTTTCGGCCGCGCGCAGCGCCGCGTCCGTGTCCCGCGCGAGCAGCAACAGGTTGCCACCACCGACTGCCTTCACGGTGACGGTGCTTTCTGCGGCGACGAACTCGCCGTCCATCACGGGCACCCGCCAGTAGCGTGTGTCGCCGAGCATCTTGCTGATCTGCCAGCCGTCGCCGAAGAAGCGCAGGCTGCTGCCGAGCGGGGCGTTATCGGAGAGAGGGGCGCGGCTGGTAGCCGGATCGATACCGCTGTAGACCGCCGTAGTGGGGCAGGTCAGCACGCATTGCCCGACGCGCCGTTCGACCTGCTTTGCCAGCTCTTTCGTCGACACCGCGAACAGCAACACCGCCACGCCCGGCCGGCCGTCGGGCGTTTCATGGAAGCCAAGTTCGCGTTCGATGCCCGCCTCGCAACCGCAACCGATCACCGATGTCGCGAAGCCCGTCAGCGATTGCGCCGCGTGGTTCGCCCAGACCGGCGTGTGAGCGGTGATGACGAGCCGCGTCGCTTTCATCGGGAAGGCTTCCGCGAAGGTATCGTCAATCAGGGTGTCGTTGATGTGCATGGCGCTCACGTCTCACGCTCCGGCGCTCAGGCAGGCCACCGGCAGGAGCCTGCCGCCGCGGCAGCACGCGCAGATTTCGTCGTCGCTGATGGTCGCGTGAACGGGATTGCCAACCAGATTCGCCGCGCTATAGGCTTGCAACGTCTTCTCGATGCCCCGGTCGAAAGCGGGCGAGACGTAGTGGATGCCACCGGTCGGCGTGGCGACCAGCGTGCCGTCGCGCGCGACCAGTTGCCCGTCCTTGAACACGTACGCCGGCGACGTAAACATCCGTTCCTTATCCGCCTCATCGCGATACACCGCGATATCCGCCGCCGCGCCCACGCCCAGTTGGCCGCGATCCTTCAGGCCGAGCAAGCGCGCGGGACCGGCGCGGGTGATGATCGCGATGTCGTACAGCGAGAACTCGCGCGCAAGTTCCGGCAATGCGCTTGCGACTTGCGCTTCGGGATTGAGCTTCGCGAGCTGCTCGTCGCGAAAGCCTTTGTCCATCAGCAAGCGGATCAGGTGCGGATAACTCGTGAACGGTCCGCCGTTCGGGTGATCGGTGGTCATCGACACGCGCCACGGGTCGTCGACAGCCAAGAAAATCTCCAGCCCGATGATCCATTGCAGCGCGTTGACGTAACTCTGTTCCCGATAGCGGAACGGCACGATTCCGCAGCCCGCATCGCATTCAATATCGCCAGCTATCCACTTCTTCGGTGACCCAAGCGGTGCGTTCCTGAACTGCATCATGGTGTCGCCGGACGCGGTCACGGTCTGCCCGAAAATGATCTGGCCGACATCGATCGACACGTTCGGCCGCGCATTCACTGCCTCGGCAATCGTGCGCGCACCCGATGAAAACTTGCGCGGTCCTTCCACGCCATAGCTATGGAACTGGATATGGGTCAGGTGAATGGGCAGGCCGTCCGCGGCGTCCATGGTGCGAATCGTCGAGTCGATGTTGCCTGGCACGCCGAGGTTGCTCGCATGCACGTGCAGCGGATGCGGCACGCCCAACTCGGTCAGCGCGCGCGATAACGTGCGCAGCACATCGCGCGGCGTGATGCCGTAATGGACATGCTCCTCATCCACGTCCAGCGAGCGCTGGTTGAACTTGAACGCGGAGATGCCCCCGGGATTGACCACCTTTACGCCGAGCGCCTTGCTCGCGTGCATCGTCCAGCCGACGTAGTCTCGCAGGCGCTCGAAGCTGTCGCGTTGCGCCAGAAGCTGCAGGAACAGTTCGTCGTTGCCGAGCATCACGTACGCGCCGTGATCGATGATCGGCGTGTCCCCCATCTCCAGATGCGTGTGGCGCGCGTTGGAGGGCATCATCGCGGGTTCGAAGGCTGCGGTGTATCCCATCTCAGCGTATCGATACCCCGTGGCGAGCGTGCCGGGGGTACAAACCCCGCACGACGGCAGCCGTAAGTAGCGGCCGTTGGCGTCCTGAACGGCGGCGTCTTCTGCGCCGCTACCGCGATGATCTTCCGGCAGCAGCAAGCGCGAGAGATTGGTTTTGCCGCCGCCAATGTGCGAGTGCAGGTCGATACCGCCCGCCATCACGATCATGCCGGTAGCATCGAAATCGTGATCGATGGATGCGCCGGGAACGGCCGCGACCAGCCGGCCATCGCGCATATACAGGTCGCGACGTTCGCCATTCACTCCGTTGGCCGGATCGTAGAGCGTGCCGCCTTTGAGCCGCGTCAGGCTCATGGCAGGCTCCTCGAATCGGGCACGGCGAAGAAGTCGGACAACCGTGCCGCGATGGCCGCGACCGTCGGCAGTGCGCTCGCGCGTGCGGCGCTCAGTGGCGCGACCACCGAACCGTCGACGCGAAACAGGTGCCCGCCGCTGTCCACGCCGGGTGTCGCCACGGGAATGAATACCGTCGGCGCAGTGCGTGCGCCGAGCATCGTTCGCATGGCGGGATGCCCGAGCACGATGGCCGGGACGGTACGGCCAAGATCGAATGGCAGCGGCTCGGGTTGAAAGCTTGCGACCCATAACAGCGCATCGACTTCATGAGCAGCCAGAAGCCGTTGCGTCCGATAACGCATGGCATCGTGATCAAGTGCTGGCTGTTGAGCGAGGCGCGTTGGCATCGAC
>NZ_JBAUSA010000207.1:0-7150 GCF_049581465.1 Caballeronia sp.
CCCCACACTCGCCGCGAGCAGCACCCAACCTTAGCCCCAACTCACCGCTAAACAGAACCGCCTCAAAAAACCGCCAGGCCCCCTCCGAACAGGAACCCCCGATGCCTAAATTCGCCGCCAACCTAACAATGCTTTTTAACGAAGTACCCTTCATCGAGCGCTTCAACGCCGCCGCCCAAGCGCACTTCAAAGCCGTCGAATTCCTGTTCCCGTACGAATATTCGATCGAACAATTGCGCGAACGGCTCGTGCGCAACGAGCTCCAACTCATCCTGCACAACCTGCCGGCCGGCGACTGGCAGGCGGGCGAACGCGGTATCGCATGCCTGCCTGCGCGCGTGCAGGAATTTCGCGACGGCGTCGCTCGTGCAATCGAGTACGCGAAGGCCCTGGATGTACCCCAACTGAATTGCCTGGTGGGCATAAAACCTGAGAGCGTGAGCCCGGAACAGGCGCACGAAACCATCGTCGAAAATTTGCGCTTCGCCGCAAGCGCATTGAAGAAAGAAGGCATCAGGTTACTGGTCGAACCGTGTAATCACTTCGATATCCCCGGCTTCGCACTGAACCGGTCATCGGAGGCATTGAACGTGATGCGCGATGTCGGTTCGGACAACCTCTTCCTTCAATACGACATCTATCACATGCAGCGCATGGAAGGCGAACTCACCGCCACGATCGAGCGCAACCTGGCATCGATCGCGCATATCCAGATCGCCGATAACCCCGGCCGCCACGAACCCGGCACCGGCGAAATCAATTTCCCGTTCCTGTTCGAACGGCTCGACGCACTGGGCTACGACGGCTGGATCGGCTGCGAGTACAAACCGCTTGGCACGACTTCATCAGGACTCGGATGGATTCCCAAGCACGTCACGACCCCCTCAAAAGGAAACTAGAGCATGGCAACCATCGGTTTTATCGGCCTGGGCATCATGGGCGCGCACATGGCGCGCAACCTGAAACAAGCCGGCCACTCACTGGTGTTCAACGGCGCATATCCCATCCCCGACGACCTGCGTTCGCTCGGCACCGTGGTCGCGAACTCGACCTCGGTCGCCCGTGCGAGCGACACCATTATCGTGATGGTGCCCGACACGCCCGACGTGGAAAACGTCCTGTTCGCCGATGACGGTGTCGCGAAAGGCCTCGAAAAAGGCCAGCTCGTGATCGACATGAGCTCCATCTCGCCGATCGAAACGCAAGCCTTCGCCAAAAAGATCAACGCTCTCGGCTGCGATTACCTGGACGCGCCCGTGTCCGGCGGCGAAGTGGGCGCGCGCGAGGCGTCGCTGACGATCATGGTCGGCGGTCCGCAACGCGCGTTCGATCACGCAAAGCCACTCTTCGACGCAATGGGAAAGAACGTTTCCCTCATTGGCGATAACGGCGCAGGTCAGACGTGCAAGGTGGCGAACCAGATCATCGTGGCGCTCAATATTGAAGCCGTTGCGGAAGCCCTGCTGTTCGCGTCGCGCTCCGGCGCCGACCCCGAACGCGTCCGGCGCGCATTGATGGGCGGGTTCGCGGCATCGCGAGTTCTGGAAGTACACGGCGAACGCATGACGAAACGCACCTTCGATCCGGGCTTCCGTATCGAATTGCATCAGAAAGACCTGAATCTAGCGCTGGATAGCGCCCGAAAACTCGGGCTCGCGTTGCCGAACACGGCGAGCGCGCAGCAATTGTTCAGCGTTTGCGTGGCCAACGGGGGCCGCGCGTGGGATCACTCGGCAATGGTCCGCGCGCTCGAAACAATGTCCAATCACAAGGTCGCGGAGTAAGCACCAGGCAGGGTCCGTCAAGCGGCACCCGGCGAATGACGTGGAAGCCTTGGTCGGTACAGACGTCGTCGCCGGGTGTTCGCCCGCCGGATTCATGCGCCATGTCAAAGCGCTGAACGATAAGCCCGTGCATCGACAAAATGTGACAACTCCATCGGTGAAATCCGAGAACTAATCGTTAGTTCTGGCGACTAAATGGCTCGGCACATCAGAGCCGATCATCGAGTCATTCAAGGAGTTGCAACATGGGTATGTTCAGTTTCATTAAGGAAGCAGGCGAGAAGCTGTTTGGCATTGCTTCGACGACGGCAAACGCCGCCCCGGCACCTGACGCGGCAGCAGCCGCAAACAAGACCGCGAGCGACGCAATTGCATCGTATATTGGCGCGCAAGGCCTTACCGCCACCAATCTTCAAGTCAGCTTCGACGGCGCTTCGCATACCGTGACGGTCAGCGGGCAGGCAGGAGATCAGGCGACGAAAGAAAAGATTCTGGTGGCCGCGGGCAACGTCCAGCACGTAGACAAGGTCGACGACCAGATGACCGTGCTCAACCCGACGCCGGAATCGCAATTTTATACCGTGGTTTCCGGCGACAATCTCTGGAAGATTGCCACTAAGTACTACGGCAACGGCGCGAAGAACGACATGATCTTCGAAGCCAACAAGCCGATGCTGAAAAGCCCGGACAAGATTTATCCGGGACAGGTTTTGCGGATTCCCGCCGCCTGATTGACGGGTTGACGGGTTTATTACGCAGAAAGAGCGCGAACCTCGGTTCGCGTTTTTTTATGCGGCAAGCGGTCAGTAAGTATCGAAGACCGCTTGCAGACCCGACGCTGGTACACCCTTCGACAAAGCCAGCATCAGCAGCACCCTCGCTTTATAGGAATTCAGGGTGTCCGCGCTGATCGAGCCGAGCGCGTCGTCCGGCGCAGCGCCGTTGCGCATCACATGCCCCGCGCCCACTCGCGACGAACGCACCACGGCCACGCCTTGCTTGATGGCATCGGCGACGGCTGCCTGCAGCGTCAAATGCATCGAGCCATTGCCCGTTCCCGCTATGACCAGGCCCTTCACGCCGACGGCAACGAATGCATCGATAGAAGCCCGCGATGCGCCCGCATAACTCGTCACAATCTCCACCTCGGGAAGCGGCCCCGACATCTCGAACGGGCTTTGCAGCGTATGCCGGCGCAACACGGCGCGCTGAAATCTCACTTCCCCATCCTGCACCCAACCCAGCGCACCGACTTCGGGTGAACGGAAGGCATCGACGGCGTAGGTGCTCGTCTTGGTGACCTCGCGTGCGCAATGGATCTGGTTGTTGAAGGCGACCAGCACGCCCTGCTTCCACGCCGCCCGATTCGCGGCCACCGTCACCGCGTTGAAAAGATTCAAAGGGCCATCGGCGGATAAAGCCGTGGCCGGCCGCATGGCCGCCGTCAGCACAACCGGTTTATCGCTTTTCACCGTGAGATGCAGCAGATAAGCCGTCTCTTCCAGCGTGTCGGTGCCGTGCGTGATCACGATGCCGTCCACATCGTCCTGTGCCAGCAACGCATTGACGCGCGCGCAGAGCGTGCCCCAGAGCGCCGGCGTCATGTCCTTGCTGTCGATGCTCGCTACCTGCTCCGCATGAATCCGGGCGATTTGCGACAACGACGGCACGGCGTCGAGCAATTTATCGACGCCAACCACGCCGGCCTTGTAGCCCGACGTCCTGGCGGCATCGCCGGCCTGGCCTGCGATCGTGCCGCCCGTAGCCAGCACGGCGATTCGCGGCAAAGAAGTATGTGAAGGGTTCATGGCTGCAATTGTAATGGACCCTTCGAGCGCACGAAAATCAGGCCGATTCCCGCAACTGGGCCGAGATCTGCGCTTCGTCCAGATGCGGTGCGAACATCTCGATCAGCCGATACGCATACGACCGCAAGAACGCGCCCTTGCGCAAGCCGACGCGCGTGGTACTGGCTTCGAAAAGATGCTGGGTATCGAGCGCGACGAGTTCGGTATCGCGTTTTGCGTCGTAGGCCATCGCGGCCACGATGCCGATGCCCATGCCCAGTTCCACATAGGTCTTGATCACGTCCGCGTCGATAGCGGTCAGCACCACGTCCGGCATTGCGCCAACTTTCACGAACGCCTGGTCGATGTGCGAGCGGCCGGTGAAATCGTTGTCGTACGTGATGATCGGGTATTCGGCGATCTCATCGAGCGTGAGGTTCTCACGACCGACCAGCGGATGTCCCTTCGGCACGACGACCGTGTGATGCCACGAATAGCATGGAAACGTCACGATATCGGGATAGCGGTCGAGTGCTTCCGTCGATATGCCGATATCCGCCTCACCATTGACGATCATTTGCGCGATCTGCAGCGGACTGCCTTGTCGCAACGCGAGGTGGACCTTCGGGAACACCTCCGTGAACTGGCGGATCACCTTGGGCAACGCGTAACGCGCCTGCGTGTGCGTGGTCGCGACCACAAGGTGGCCGTTGTCCTGATCGGCAAACTGGCGGGCGACGCGGCGCAGGTTTTCAGCGTCGAGCAACATCCGCTCGATCACCTGATGCACTTCCTTGCCCGGCTCTGTCAGGCCGGTGAGACGCTTGCCGCGCCGGATGAAAATATCGACGCCAAGTTCATCCTCGAGATCCTTGATTTGCTTCGATACCCCCGACTGCGACGTATACAGCGCGTTCGCAACTTCGGTCAGGTTCATGTTTTGCCGGACGGCCTCACGCACGAAGCGCAGTTGCTGGAAGTTCATGTCTGCCTCTAGTTTTTAAGTTCAAGCTGCGGGAAAAACGCGCAGCGCACGCGGCACGGCGGTCACGCCATCGCCGATAGTCAGATTGAGACCGCGCCAGGTCTCCCGGTCCAGTTCCGCTTCGAGCACATTGCCGTCAGCACCTTCCAGATCCACCCGCACCGAGCCGCCGAGCGTGACCACGCGCCGCACATCGACCACGATGCCATCGCGATGACCGCTCGCTTGCGGAAAAAGCGTCAAATCGTGCGGCCGGACGTAGGCCAGCGCGGGACCGGTGAAGTTGGCGTCGCTCGTAATCGTGATTGCCTGGGTCGCGCCCTGGGCGACAAAACCACTGGCATTGACGTTACCTTTGAGCCGGTTCGCCGCGCCCAGGAACTCGTAGACGAACGACGTCTGCGGATGATCATAGACGTCCTGAGGGCTGCCTACCTGCTCCACATGTCCGCGGTTCAGCACCACGATCCGGTCCGCGACTTCCAGCGCTTCCTCCTGGTCGTGCGTGACAAAAATGGTCGAGATATGAAGCTCGTCGTGCAAGCGGCGCAGCCAGCTACGCAATTCCTTGCGGACCTTGGCATCGAGCGCGCCGAATGGTTCGTCTAGCAGCAGCACTTTGGGTTCGACCGCGAGCGCCCGCGCCAGCGCGATCCGCTGACGCTGCCCACCTGACAATTCCGACGGAAACCGTTGCGCGAGCCAATCGAGTTGCACGAGCTCAAGCAATTCGTGCACTTTCTCGCGAATCACCGCTTCCGATGGCCTCTCCTTGCGCGGTTTCACGCGCAGGCCAAACGCCACGTTTTCGAACACCGTCATATGCCGGAAAAGCGCGTAGTGCTGGAACACGAAGCCCACCTGGCGCTCGCGCGCGCCGACCGCCGCCACGTCCTCGCCATTGAGCACGACCGAGCCGCTATCGGCATATTCGAGCCCCGCGATCACCCGCAGCAGCGTGGTCTTGCCACAGCCGGAAGGCCCCAGCAGTGCGACCAGTTCGCCCGCCGGGAAGTCGAGCGAGACTTGGTCGAGCGCGACGAAATTGCCGAAGCGCTTTTGCAGGTTGCGAACAATGATGCTCATGATAGTTTCGCCTTCTGGTTCGGGACGGACGCGATGAGTTGATCCACGTCGATATCGACTGGCCGGGCCTGCACGGCTTCATCGGACCGCGACATGCCGCGCTCGGCGAGCAGTTTCAAGCCGAGCGTCACGAGGGCGAGCAACGCCAGCAGCGACGCCACGGCGAACGCCGCCGAAAAGTTGTATTCGTTGTAGAGAATCTCGACATGCAGCGGCATGGTGTCGGTCTCGCCTCGAATATGGCCCGACACGACGGACACTGCGCCAAACTCGCCCATCGCACGGGCGTTGCACAGGATCACGCCGTACAGCAAACCCCATTTGACATTGGGCAGCGTAACGCGCCGGAAGATCTGCCAGCCCGTCGCGCCGAGCACGTGCGCGGCCTCCTCTTCGTCGTTGCCCTGCGCCTGCATCAGCGGAATCAGCTCGCGCGCGACGAACGGGAACGTAACGAAGATCGTCGCGAGCACAATGCCGGGCACGGCGAAGATGATCTGCACGTTGTGATCGATGAGCCAGGGGCCGAACCAGCCTTGCGCGCCGAACATCAGCACGTAGATCAGGCCCGAGATCACTGGCGAAACCGAGAACGGCAAGTCGATGAGCGTGGTCAGCAAGGCCTTGCCGCGAAACTCGAACTTCGCGATACACCACGACGCCGCGAGCCCGAAGACCACATTCAACGGCACGGCAATGCCTGCGGTGAGCAGCGTGAGCTTGATGGCCGACCATGCGTCGGGGTCTTTCAGCGAGTCGAAGTAAAAATCAATGCCCTTCGCGAACGCCTGCGCAAACACAGCCGCGAGCGGCACGACAAGAAACAGCGCGAGGAAGGCCAGCGCAATCGCGGTCAGCAACCAGCGCACGGCGCGCCGTTCGGTGACCGGGTCGAGCGTGTGTTGGTTCGGCTTGTTATTGACGGTGTTCATGCTTGCGCCCCGCCGCTACCGATATGCAACGACCCCGCCAATGCCGGCGCGGGCCCGGCGCCGCTTTTGCTCGTCCGCTTTTGCAGGAACCACTGCAGCGTGTTGATCAGCAGCAGCATCAGGAACGAAACGCACAGCATGACGACGGCCAGCGCTGTCGCGCCCGCGTAATCGTATTGTTCGAGCTTCGTGATGATCAGCAGCGATGTGATTTCGGATTTCATCGGCACATTGCCCGCGATGAAAATCACCGATCCATATTCGCCCAGCGCCCGCGCAAACGCGAGCGCAAAGCCGGTCAGCAGGGCGGGCAGCAGCGAAGGCAGGACCACGCGACGGAAAGTGAGCCAGCGCGTGGCGCCGAGGCACGCCGCCGCTTCTTCCTGTTCGCGCTCGAAATCCTCGAGCACGGGCTGCACGGTACGCACCACGAATGGCAAGCCGATAAACGTCAACGCCACCAACACGCCAAGCGGCGTGAACGCCACCTTGATCCCAAGCGGCGCCAGGAACTGCCCGATCCAGCCGTTGGGCGCATACACGGCGGCAAGCGAAATCCCCGCCACCGACGTGGGC
>NZ_JBAUSA010000208.1:0-3538 GCF_049581465.1 Caballeronia sp.
GTTTTGTACACCTCCGCCTATGGCAATTGCCCCGTTCGCGGTACTTCGAGCCGTATCACCAATGGCGATCGCGTCGGCTGTGACACTTGAAGCAAGCGAATTCGGACCTATCGCGATATCGGTTGGATTAACCGCGGTCGCTGTATCGCTTAATGTAACACCCGCAAACGCTCCCCCCGCCACCCCCAGCCCCACCACCAACGCCACCGCTCGCGCCGCCTTCCCGCCGCCTTTCCCTCGCCCGCGACACAATTCCGATGCCGCCACCCAAGCGCCCAGAGCTTCGCTCCATACCGATTTAAAGACCTTGTTCATGCTGATTACCTGCCAAAAATTGCGGAAAGTGTCTGGACGCGAAACGACCGATAGAAACGGTCCGTGAGCGCACGCAGGAAAGTGAAACGATCCGCGACTCTACTCAGCACAACTTTGCATTCGAATCAGATTAGTCCGAAAAAGGATGGAGTCGTTGTATGCACCACACCGCATTCATCTCAAAAAAAAAGAACGCGCATCGATCGCGTATTTGCGATAGATGCTGCCAACGTTCCCGTGCAAAAAAAATGGCGACCGATTGCGTCGGTCGCCGTTCTGCCTGCTAATCAACAATCTGTCACAAAATCATCAGGATGGCAGATGAACCTCTACGTTCACCCCTCCCCGCTCACCACCTTCGCCACCCGCGCGTTCGCCGACGCAACCGCCGTCATGTTGATGATCCGGCGCACGGTCGCGGCCGGTGTGAGAATGTGAACAGGCTTGTCCGCGCCGAGCAGGAAAGGCCCGACGGTCACGCCTTCCCCGCTCACCATCTTGAGCAAGTTGTAGGTGATGTTCGCCGCTTCCACATTCGGCATGATCAGCAAATTGGCCTCACCGGTCAGCTTCGACGCGGGAAACGCGGCCTTGCGTACGACTTCCGACAACGCCGCGTCGCCGTGCATTTCGCCTTCCACTTCCAGCTCCGGCCACCGCTCGACAATCAGCTTGCGTGCCTCCGCCATGCGCTTGGACGAAGCCGTCGGCACACTGCCGAAGTTCGAGTTCGACAACAGCGCGACCTTCGGCGCAATCCCGAACTTCTCGATTTCGCGCGCCGCCAGAATCGTCATGTCGGCAAGTTGCGTGGGAGTCGGCACTTCGTTGACGTAGGTATCGCTGATAAAAAGATTGCGCCCCGGCAGCATCAGCAAATTCATCGCGGAGAAGTTCTCAACACCCTCCGCCTTGCCAAGCACCTGCTCGATAAATTTGAGATGGTCGTGGTACGTGTCGATCATGCCGCAGATCATGCCGTCGGCATCGCCGAGACGCACTAGCAGCGCGCCAATCAGCGTATTGAACTTGCGCAGCGCGGCCTTGGCGTTCTCGGGCGTTACGCCTTCGCGCGCCGCGATGTTGTGATATTCGTGCCAGCACTTCTGGTAACGCGGATCGTCTTCCGGATTCACTATTTCGAAATCGACGCCGCACTTCAGCTTCGACCCCATCTTCTGAAGACGCATCTCCACCACCGCCGGACGGCCGATGATGATCGGCCGCGCGATCTTTTCCAACAGCACGAATTGCGCGGCGCGCAGCACGCGTTCATCCTCGCCCTCGGCAAACACGATGCGGGCCGGCGCTGATTTCGCCGCCTGGAAGACCGGACGCATCACCATGCCCGTGCGATAAACCGTCGTGCTCAGTTCCTCGCGATACGCGTCCATGTCGTGGATCGGCCGCGTGGCCACGCCCGAATCCATCGCAGCTTGCGCCACGGCCGGCGCGATCTTGATGATCAGGCGCGGATCGAAGGGCTTCGGGATCAGGTAGTCCGGGCCGAATTCGAGCGTATGACCTTCGTAGGCCTTCGCGACTTCATCGCCCTGATCGGTCTCCTGGGCCAGTTCGGCAATCGCACGCACGCACGCGAGTTTCATCTCCTCCGTGATCGTGGTTGCGCCCACATCGAGCGCGCCGCGGAAGATGAACGGAAAACACAACACGTTGTTGACCTGGTTCGGATAGTCCGAACGGCCGGTCGCGATGATCGCGTCGGGACGCACCTTCTTTGCTTCCTCGGGCCGGATCTCCGGCTCGGGATTGGCGAGCGCGAGGATCAGCGGCTGCGCGCCCATGACGGTGACCATTTCCGGCTTGAGCACGCCAGCACTGGAGCAGCCGAGGAAAACGTCGGCTTGCTTGATGGCGTCGGCCAGCGTGCGGTCATTCGTATTCGCGGCGTAGCGTTCCTTCGACGGGTCCAGGTTCCCGCGCCCTTCATAGATCACGCCTTTGGAGTCCACCACAAGCACATTCGCCTTGTTGAGCCCAAGGTCGACGAGCAAATCAAGACACGCGATCGCCGCTGCGCCCGCGCCCGAACACACGAGCTTCACTTCGCCGAGGTTCTTGCCGACCACTTTCAGGCCGTTGAGAATCGCTGCCGATGCAATGATCGCCGTGCCGTGCTGGTCGTCGTGGAAGACGGGAATCTTCATGCGCTCGCGCAGCTTCTTCTCGATATAGAAGCACTCTGGCGCCTTGATGTCCTCAAGGTTGATGCCGCCGAGCGTGGGCTCGAGCATCGCGATGGCTTCCACAAGTTTGTCCGGGTCGGTTTCGGCGAGTTCGATGTCGAACACGTCGATACCCGCGAATTTCTTGAAGAGGCAACCCTTGCCTTCCATCACCGGCTTGGCGGCGAGCGGACCGATGTTGCCGAGCCCGAGCACGGCCGTGCCGTTGGTCACCACGCCGACCAGATTGCCACGCGACGTGTATTTCTGCGCGTTGAGCGGTTCATCGAAGATCGCCATGCAGGCAGCCGCCACCCCTGGCGAATAAGCCAGCGACAAATCCAGTTGGTTCGACAAGGGTTTTGTCGGCGTGACGGAAATCTTGCCGGGCTTCGGAAACTGGTGATAGGCGAGGGCGCTGAGCTTGAGTTGTTCGTCCATGATTGGCCTGAGGCGTTGTGAAAGAAATCGTGAATGAGGAGATTCGTTTCGCTAAGTTTCGCTAAGCGCAGGTAATGCGGCCGTGAAATGCGCGACGCTGTGCGACGCCCGGCGCACAGGATGTATGTGCGTTGGCGCGCATGCAAAGAGCTTTTGTCTTCGCATTATTCTTGGATATTTAGTGTACACCGCACGTTTAAATTGACGCGCAGCAACATTTTCGAAAGAAACGACGTGTGCATGAACAAAAGACGCTTGCCCTGATGCCGCGTGCGCCGCATCGCTTTTGGCAACTCCGCGCCGCGTCGTACTCGCTCGCGTGCCGCCAGTCGGGTAAAATCCCCGGCTACGCGCGTAGCGAACACCGCCGATATTTCACTCGTCCGGTTGTTGCCGCTGCCGCCAAAAGCCAAAAGCTGCCCTTGCTTCGCCAGCCCCTGGCCTAAACGACGCGCACGCAAAATTCACGCACATTCACGCAAATCAAGGATTCGCCCATGACAGGCTTCGATCGCCAGACGATCTCCGACACCACCGCCAAAATGCTCCTTGAAGTCCAGGCTGTGCACTTCAACGCGGACAAACCGTATATTTTC
>NZ_JBAUSA010000209.1:0-1893 GCF_049581465.1 Caballeronia sp.
GCCTAGTACGATCGATTCCGAATCGTCTTCTTCAAGCGCCCTGCGGCATTCATCGATGATGATCGAGCGTGCTTTCGAACCCGGAATATCGAGGTCCAGGACCGCTACGTCGGTGGCGCGCACGTTCTTGCAGAACCGCTTCATACCGTAGCGCTCGGCCAGGTGCCAAGCCATCGAACAGGTACGCTTGAGTGTTGTTACAACCGAAAAGCTCGGTGCTATCACGCTTGCCGCATGCATCGCGGCTTCCGCTATGCCTATGACAGGACCTCTTGCCAGTTCCCTGGCGGCGTAGAGCGCAGGGTCGCCAAAGCAGGCAATCACGTAACCATCCATCCCTTGTTGCTCGCCCTTTTCGATTTCATGCAGCAGCGCCAGCGACGCAATGGCCTCGTCGTAGTAGCCCTCGATCGATGGCGGCCCCATCGACGCACTCACCGAGAATATTTCCGTTCCCTTAGACGCTACTTCTTGCGCGCATCGGTCCATCGCGGACGTCATGCGAGCGGTCGTGTTCGGGTTGATCAGCTTGATTCGCATTTCCTTGCCTCTACTTTCTTGCAGCAGCATTTACTTTGGATCACTTAGTGATTGAGTGATTTTTCGTGCGGCCTGGTCTAGGGGTGTTGCCTCTGCTCGTCCCGTCCGCACAGTGCGCGGCGGACGGATTCCTCATTTCGAGTCACGCGAAGTTTGATTTCGACGCTTTGTCCGCGATCATTCTGTAGAAGATTGCGCCCAGGCCCGCGCCAATGAACCACGAGAAATTAGCCACCCCCTGCAACGACGGTGTCATCACGCACGCTATCGCTATCACCGCCGCTGGCAAAAGGGCCGCCACTGCACGCCAGTTCACGCCGCCCGAATACCAGTACCGGCCATTCTCCGACATTGTGTACAACTCATCCACCTTCAACGCACCGCGTTTCATCAGGTAGAAGTCCACAATCAACACGCCATACAACGGCCCGATGAAGCTGCCCAATACATCGAGCGTGTAATGGATCACCGCCGGATTGTTGAACAGATTCCACGGCGTAATGAAAATCGACGCGACCGCCGCCAACATGCCACCCATCCGCCAGCTAATCAGGCGCGGCGCTACGTTCGAAAAATCAAACGCCGGCGATACGAAATTGGCCACGATGTTGATGCCAATCGTCGCAATCGTGAAGGTCAGCGCACCCAGGATCACTGCCGTCGGCTGATCGATGCGGCCCACCGTTTCCACCGGGTCCGTAATCAATTGGCCGAAGACCGGCAAGGTCGCGGCCGTCGTGACCACCGTCACCAGCGAGAACGCGAGGAAGTTAACCGGCAAGCCCCAGAAGTTGCCACGCTTCACGCTTTTAAAGCTCTTTCCGTAGCGCGAGAAGTCGCCAAAATTCAGCATCGGACCCGAGAAATACGACACCACCAAGGAGATCGCCGTGATCATGACCGGCACCACCTCCATGCCGTGATACTTCACCCCACCCAGGTTCAAGCCGACGTTGCGCCAGCCCGCACGCCACACCATGTACCCCGCCAGGAGGAACATCACCACGTACACGGCCGGACCCGCGAAGTCGATGAACTTCTTGATCATTTCCATGCCGCGCCAAAACACGACCGCTTGTAGCACCCACAACAGCATGAAGCCGGCCCACCCCAAGGCAGACAAACCCACAAAGCCATATTGATGCACATCGGCATACGGCATCCATTGCGGCATGAATTTCAACAGCACGATCACCAGTGCGCTCGATGCCAAGAAGGTTTGGATTCCATACCATGCCACTGCGATCAACCCGCGAATTACAGCGGGAATGTTCGCACCCAACACGCCGAAGGTCGCGCGGCACGCCACCGGGTACGGCACGCCCGCCTGCTGGCTGGGTCTCGCAATCAAGT
>NZ_JBAUSA010000210.1:0-7626 GCF_049581465.1 Caballeronia sp.
TCTGCTTAAGTCGGATTTTCTTGCTTATTTCTGTTAGCCCCTATCCGGGGCGGGACTTCATTTCTTTTCAAACGCGAAAAGAAACGAAGCAAAGAAACGCGTTTTAAACCGCCAATTTTTAAGTGTCATCGTTGCTCACTTCAGGTTTTTGGCACGAACGTAGCGCGGCCTCTACGCATCGACTCGCAGTTGAACACCCACCCCAAGCTCAAACGGTGCGCACACGCTTCGCATCGACGGCCCGAACCCCCGTTGCTGCGAGCGGCAAGGTTGGCGATTCGGCCGATCCCCAATCATGCGGGTTTGTGCACCCGGTTCGGTGACCGCCGGGGTTATGCGAAGCGCGACCCGGAATGGATGAGCACGGACGGTAGGCGTGGGTGATACGACGACACGGGTAACCCGCGCTATAGGGCCGTCGAGGCGAAGCGTGTGCGTGCGGTTGGCGCTTGAGGATGGTGTTCGACTGAGCGTTGATGTGTGGGGGCGGCACTACGTTCGGGCCAAAAACCTGAAATGAGCAACGACGACCCTTAGGTATTCGCGGTTTGAACGCGTTTCTTTGCTTCGTTTCTTTGCGCGTTTGCAAAGAAATGAAGTCCCGCCCCGGATAGGGGCTAACAGTAATAAGCAAGAAAATCCGACTTAAGCAGACCGACCACGCTAGCAGAAGGACTCAATGCTAGCCCCACACTCGCCGCGCGCAGCACCCCCTCCACCCTCGACTCACACTCGCCCCAAGCAGAACCGAACCGCCCCGAACCCTCACCGAGCCCAAGCGAGGTAAGCTACGAAAACCTGCCCAAGCGGCCAGCGCCCCAGCCCTAACTCTCGGGAGATTTCGTCGCATGTCGTCTGCAGTCCCTCAAACACCACAAACCACAGGCGCGCGTCTCGTCGTTGATGCGCTATTGACCCACGGTGTCGAGCGTGTGTTCTGTGTACCCGGCGAAAGCTTCCTCGCCATCCTCGATTCCCTGCACGACGAAACCGGCCGCATCGAAACAATCGTCTGCCGCCACGAAGCCGCCGCCGCCAACATGGCGGAAGCCATCGGCAAACTGACCGGCCGCCCGGGTGTTGCGCTCGTCACGCGCGGTCCGGGCGCAACGCACGCATCCATCGGCGTTCACACGGCGTTCCAGGATTCCACGCCGATGATCCTCCTCATCGGCCAGTGCGCTCGCGAACACATGGATCGCGAGGCATTCCAGGAAATCGACTATCGGCGGATGTTCGGTCAGATGGCCAAGTGGGTCGCGCAAATCGATGACCCCAAGCGCATTCCCGAGTATCTAAGCCATGCGTTCCATATCGCGACCTCAGGACGGCCGGGGCCAGTCGTCCTCGCGCTGCCGGAGGATGTGCTCAGCGAGGCATGCGACGTCGTTCCGGGCGCGCCGCGATATCAGCGCATTGCGGCATCGCCTGCGCCGGCGCAGATCGAGCGGCTGGCCGCGTTGCTGGCGGCATCGAAGAAACCGTTTGTGATTGCGGGCGGAAGCGGCTGGACGCTTGAGGCCACGCAAGATTTCGCGCGCTTCGTGCACGCGTGGCAGTTGCCCGCGGGCTGCGCTTTTCGTTTCCAGGACACGCTGGACAACGACCATCCGAACTACGCCGGCGATGTCGGCCTCGGCATCAATCCGGCACTGGCCGCACGCATTCGCGACGCCGATGTGCTGTTTGTCCTCGGCCCGCGCATGGGTGAATCGACCACGGGCGGCTACACCCTGCTCGACATCCCGAAGACCAAGCAGACCTTGATCCACGTACATCAAGGCGCCGAAGAACTCGGCCGCGTGTATTCCGCCGATTTGCCGATAGTGTCTGGCATGCCGGAGATCGCATCGGCGCTGGCGGCGCTAAAAGCCCCGTCGACGATTCCCTGGAGCGGAGCGATCGAGGAAGCACATGCGTCGTATCTCGCATGGCGCAAGCCGCGCCCGATGCTCGGCGACGTCCAGCTCGGCGAGATCATGGAGCAACTCAGCGAGCGTCTTCCCGCCGATGCCATTCTCACCAACGGCGCGGGCAATTACGCGACATGGTTGCATCGGCACTATGCGTACCGGCATTACCGCTCGCAATTGGCACCGACGAGTGGCGCCATGGGTTACGGCGTTCCCGCTGCGATCGCCGCAAAGTCGTTGTACCCCGAGCGGATAGTGATCGCTTTCGCCGGGGATGGCTGCTTCATGATGGCGAGCCAGGAACTGGCGACAGCGATGCGATACGGGCTGGCCGTGGTGTTTATCGTGGTGAACAACGAGCAATACGGCACCATCCGCATGCATCAGGAACGGCACTATCCTAATCGCGTACATGGCACCGGGCTGACCAACCCTGACTTCGCCGCGTACGCGCGGGCGTTTGGAGCCCACGGAGAACGGGTGGAATCGACGGCGCAATTCATGCCGGCATTCGAGCGCGCGTTGAGTACGGGGTTGCCATCGGTGATAGAGATAAGGATTCCTCAAGACGTAAGTACACCTGCGGCCACGCTTGCGCAGGTGCGTGAGCAGGGGGAGAAGTTACGGGGGAAGTAAAACCTCAGGGCACGATAAAAACAAATCAAGCGAAGCAAACTCAGGAGACAAAACCGCATGGCATCCCAAGCATTCCTGCAAGCGCGAGACTTCCTTTTACGCCACCGCGACGACTACGCGAGCGCGTACAAAGACTTTTCGTGGCCTGAACTTACCGAGTTCAACTGGGCCCTGGACTGGTTCGATGAATACGCGAGAAACAACACGCAACCCGCCCTATGGGTAGTGGAAGAATCGGGCGAAGAAACGAAGCTGGGCTACGCGGAGTTATCGGCGAGATCGAACCAGCTCGCTAACTGGCTGAGAAAGAACGGTGTGAACCGTGGCGACCGCATCCTGCTGATGCTGCCCAACCATCCCGCGCTATGGGAAACCATGCTGGCCGCGATGAAGCTCGGCGCCGTCACCATCCCGGCGACCATGCTGCTAACGCCCGCCGACATAACCGACCGGATGAAGCGCGGCGAGGTAAAGCACGTGATCGTCGCCTCGGGCGAAGGGGCAAAATTCGAAACAATCGATCCTTCAGTAACGCGCATCGCGGTGGCTTTGAAGGACGCGGAAAGCAGGCCGCCCGAGGGCTGGCATCACTACGCCGATGCCTTCAATGAAAGCCCGTCATTCGACCCCGAAGGCAGGACACTCGCCACGGATCCCCTGCTTTTGTACTTCACCAGCGGCACGACAAGCCGCCCGAAGCTTGTCATGCATAGCCATCAAAGCTATCCGGTCGGCCATTTATCGACGATGTACTGGATTGGCCTCAAACCCGGCGATGTGCACCTCAACATCAGTTCACCGGGCTGGGCAAAACACGCGTGGAGCTGTGTCTTTGCACCGTGGAACGCGGGCGCAACCGTGTTCATCTACAATTCCGCGCGGTTCAGCGCGAAGGCCACGCTAGAGACGCTCGTCAAGCACCAGATCACCACGCTTTGCGCGCCGCCGACCGTTTGGCGCATGATGATCCAGGAGGATTTGTCGGCTTACAAGGTGAACCTGCGCGAGGTTGTCGGTGCGGGCGAGCCGCTGAATCCGGAGATTATCGAGCGGGTTAAAAAGGCGTGGAATCTCACGTTACGCGATGGTTTCGGCCAGACCGAAACGACAGCGCTAATTGCCAATTCGCCGGGCCAGCCGATGAAACCCGGATCGATGGGAAGGCCGTTGCCGGGCTACCGGATCACCTTGCTTGATCGCGACGATGAGCCCGCTGAAGAAGGCGAACTGGCGTTGCTTCTCGACCCGAAGCCGCTTGGCCTGATGGACGGCTATGTGGACGATGCATCGAAGTCGCAGGAGGCTATGCGGGGTGGTCACTATCGAACGGGGGATGTCGCGTCCATCGATGCCGACGGTTACTTCACCTACGTAGGCCGCACCGACGATGTCTTCAAGGCGGCGGATTATCGGATTAGTCCGTTCGAGTTGGAGAGCGTCCTGATCGAGCATCCAGCGGTGGCGGAGGCGGCGGTAGTGCCGAGTCCGGATCCGCTGCGCTTATCGGTGCCGAAAGGGTTTGTCTCATTGCGCGCGGGCTACGAGCCGACGAAGGAAACCGCCCGCGAGATCCTCAAATTCGCCGCGCAAAAACTGGCGGCATATAAGCGTATTCGTCGCATCGAGTTTTACGAATTGCCGAAGACCATCTCGGGCAAGATTCGTCGCGTGGAATTGAGGCGAACGGAAGAAGCGCGCACGGGCGAAGCACGGCGGGACAACGAGTATTGGGAGGAGGATTTCGGCGCGTGATGGCGAGAGGATGGACGCGAGCACGCAGAGATGCGCCGAGTACATTCGCGCCCATTTTTGATGGTAGATACATTGGGCGCGGAAAATGGGCGCTTGAGGCGAAGCGTGTGTGCGGCGTTGGTGCTTGAGAATTGTGTTCGACTGCGCGTTGATGAATGCGGGCGGCACTATGTTCGTGCCAAAAACCAGAACTCCACAACCGACGACACTTAAAAATTGGCGGTTTGAACGCGTTTCTTTGCTTCGTTTCTTTGCGCGTTTGCAAAGAAATGAAGTCCCGCCCCGGATAGGGGCTAACAGTAATAAGCAAGAAAATCCAACTTAAGCAGAACGACCACGCAAGCAGGAGGACTCAATGCTAGCCCCACACTCACCGCGAGCAGCACCCCCTCCACGCCGCTAGCTAGCACCGCCCCCCAAGCCTGCGGCCAGCAATTCGTACGAAGTACTTCGCCCTCCCGAATCCGACTTCTTCAAAGCCCCAAGCGCAAGCAACTCACTAATATCCCTCAACGCCGTATCCGGCGAACACTTCGCGATCGCCGCCCATTTGCTGGTCGTGAGCTTGCCATCGAAGCCATCGAGCAAGCGGTTCAACAGCTTCAATTGTCGCTCGTTCATCGCCGTCCCGGTCCAGCGCTGCCAGAATCGCGACTTCAGAAGCACCGCGTCGACGGTCTGTTGCGCGTTCTGCACCGCCCGGTAAAGCGCACCCAAAAACCAGTCGAGCCACGCGGTGATATCAAGCGTACCCTGCTGCGTCCGTTCGAGGATGTCGTAGTAATCGCTGCGCTCGCGCTGGATCTGCGCGGACAAACTATAAAAGCGCTGGGGACTTCCATCGGCGCGAGCGAGCAACAGGTCGCCGACGGCGCGCGCGATACGGCCGTTGCCATCGTCGAAGGGATGGAGCGTGACGAACCACAAGTGTGCGAGTCCCGCCTTGAGCAGCGGCGGCTCACCTGAATCACGGTTGACCCAGTCCAGAAACCGATCCATTTCGCTGTCCAGACGCGCGGCAGGCGGTGCTTCGAAATGCACGCGTTGCCGGCCGATCGGACCTGAGACCACTTGCATTGCGCCGCTCGCATCGTCGCGCCAGCCGCCGACATTGATCCGCGACATTCCACTGAAGCCAGTGGGAAACAGCGCCGCGTGCCAGCCGAAGAGGCGATCAGTTGTCAGCGGGGCAGCGCAGTGGAGGGTGGCGTCCAGCACCATCTCGACGACCCCTTCCACATTCCGGTCCACCGGTGCGAGCGCGCCGATATCCACGCCAAGCCGGCGCGCAATGGACGAACGCACCGAATCGGCGCTAAGGCGCTCACCTTCGATTTCACTGGTTTTCAATACGTCGTCCGTCAGTGCGACGAGGCTCGCCTGGCTTTGCAAATTCGCGCCAACATCCGCGAGCCGGCCGACCAACAAGCCCTGGACCAGCGACGTTTGGGCGAGCGGCGCCGCCAGACGTACGAGATCGTAGCGGCATGCAGGCCACTGAGGATCTTCCCAGATGTAAGTCCAATCACCGCGTTTCATGCGGAGATTATGAAGCATATTCTCCGCACTCGCTCGGTTATTCTCCGCAAATTATGCGGAGAATAACCTCATCAATCGCCGCACCATAGAAAAAACCCCGCAGCGAACGACCGCATGCGGGGTTTTTCTAACAGCCCTACACCCTTCCTTACTTGCCACCCACGCTTTGCAGCGTCGTCCACTTACCGCCGACGACCTTATACAGCGTGATCCCACCGTTCTTCAAATCGCCCTTCGAGTCGTACGCGAGATGCGTTGCCGTCACGCCTTGCATGTCGGTTTTCGCGAGCATCGGCAGGTATTTCGCCGGATCGGTCGAATTCGCGCTCTTCATTGCGTCGAACATGGCCATTGCGCCGTCGTACGCGTACGGCGAGTACGTCTGCACGTCCTCATTGAAGCGCTTCTTGTACTTCGCCACGTAATCCGCGCCGCCCGGCATTTGGTCCAAAGGCAAGCCGGCAAGCGAGGCCACCGTGCCGTCGGCTGCATCGCCGGCGATCTTCAGGAATGTATCCGTCTTGACCATTTCACCGGCCATCAACGGCGCGCGCATTCCGAGCGTCTTCATCTGCTTGACCATCGGGCCAGCTTGCGAATCGGCACCGCCGTAGTACACGAGGTCCGGGTTGCTCGACTTGATCTTGGTCAGGATCGCCTTGAAGTCGACGGCTTTGTCGTTAGCAAATTCGCGATCCACGATGGTGCCGCCCGATGCCTTGGCTGCCTTCTCGAACTGGTCGGCAAGACCCTGGCCGTATGCCGTGCGGTCATCGATGATCGCGATCTTCTTCACCTTCAGCGTCTTGACGGCGAACTCACCGGCAACGGAGCCTTGCTGCGTATCGGAAGTCATCATGCGGAACGCGGTCTTGTAACCCTGCGTCGTGTATTCCGGCGCGGTCGCCATCGCGATCTCGGGAATGCCGGCGTTCGCGTAGATGCGCGATGCGGGAATGGTCGTGCCCGAGTTGAAGTGACCGAGCATGCCCTTCACGTTGTCGTCCACCAGCTTCTGAGCCACGGTCGTACCCGTACGCGGGTCGGCCTGGTCATCGGCTGAATCGAGAACGATGCGAATCTGCTTGCCGTCAATCACAGGTTTCGTCGCGTTGAAGTCTTCGACGGCGAGCACAATGCCGTTCTGGAAGTCCTTGCCGTAGTGCGCCTGTGCGCCGGTCATCGGACCAGCGAAGCCTACTTTGACGTCCTGAACCGCTTGCGCGTGAGCCAAACCCGTGAGCGACAGTCCAGCGACGAGCATCGCAGCTGCCAGCTTCTTCATAGTGCAATCCATAAACTCTCCTGATTCCCAAGTGAATGGCAGCTTGGGCCGGGATCGCCGTGCCTGCTGCCGTTTGTTTGAATTGAGCGGCCTGTGCCTGAACACGCCTCTCAGCCGATCGTCATCAAATTCGCATTGCCTCCCGCAGCCGCCGTGTTCACACTCACCGAGCGTTCCGTCAGCAACCGTTCAAGCGCATATTCGTACTCGCCGTCGTGGGCTTCGTCGGCAAATGCACCCGCCGGCACGCCCTGCACCGAGACGATCGGTCCCGGACGTTTCGCCACTTCTTTCACCAACGCCATCAATTCGTCGCTATCGCCCTCGAAAAGCACTGCATCGAACGGCGTATCGGTATTCTTCCGCGACGTCGCATAACTTTTCAACGATGCCGGCAACGCGGCCACAAGCTGCTCGCCGGCCGTGCCTGAAAAGAGCGCCTTGTTGCCCGTGGTCAGCACGGCCGCGAGTTGCGCGCGCGCGCCGCTCGCAGTCGATGCC
>NZ_JBAUSA010000211.1:0-5388 GCF_049581465.1 Caballeronia sp.
CCGCTAGCAAGCCTGCGCGTTCAGTAGCATCGCATTTCACCAGCATGTAGCCGAAGATCGCCAGGATCGCCAGCCCTGCCGCATACACGCAAATTGCCGCCACCTGTTCGTGTTGCAGCACGAACACCGACGCTACGCCCAGCGCAACGCTGCCTGCCGCTACGGCGGCGAAGCGGCTCCACGGAAAAGGTTCGTCATCCGGCGGCGAGCCAATGCGCGCCAACGCGCGGCGCATCAGCATGAAGTTGAGCAAGCCGAGCACCATGCCCGCGAAACACACGGCGAACGCGGCGTGCCAGCCCCAGTGATCTTTTATCCAGGGAGTGGCGAGCATCGATAGAGTTGAGCCGATGTTGATCGACATGTAGTAGATCGTGAAGGCGCTGTCGATGCGCGCATCATCGCCTTCATAGATACGCCGCACGAGGTTCGCGGCATTGGCCTTGAACAGCCCGTTGCCCACCACGATCACCGCGAGCGACGCGTACATATAGTCAAGCGAATCGAAGGGAATCGCGAGCATGGCATAACCCGCCGCCAGCACGAAAGCGCCGAAGATCATGGTGCGCCGCGCGCCGAGCACCTTGTCGCCGATCCAGCCCCCTACTGCGGGAGCCGAAAATACCAGCGCCGTGAACGCGCCCCATGTGAGGTTGGCGTGTTCGTCGCGGAAGCCGAGCTTGTCGATCATGAATAAAACGAGCAACGCGGCCATGCCGTAGAAACCAAATCGCTCCCACATCTCGATAAGGAAAACGGTCGCAAAAGAGCGCCCTTGCGAAGTGCCGGACGGAGGTGAAGTCATGCTGAATCTCATAAGGTGTGACGGTGGAGCGGTGACGCCGGGGGTCGCCGTGTGGTGTGCGATGCCGAACTCGCGGGCAAAGCATGCGGCGATTATCCCAGTCCGATCTTTAAAATGTGATGCACCGTTTCGCAATACAGCGTTCACGTTTATGAGACTTTCGCGATGCGTTCGGACGGCTCGCGTTCAGGCATCTTAGGAGGCGATTATTTCGGATAACGATATATTTCCAGCGAGCGTTCCATTGATGCGATACCCGACGCATTGCGCCGTATCGTGATAACTTCCGGTTTCACCCTCCAAGCCACATAACCCAGATATGAACGACATCAAAACCATTCTCACCGGCCACACACGCGGACTTGGCGAGGCACTCGCCGAGATTTTGCTATCGCGCGGAATCGCAGTGCTTGGACTTTCGCGTACGCGTAGCGAGGCGTCAGACCTGCTGCAACAAGTCGAACTCGATCTCGCCGATCCTGTTGCGCTCGGCGCATGGATTGCGACTGGTGCGCTGGCTCGTTTCATCGATAACGCCCGGATTGTTTTGCTGATCAATAACGCGGGCATGCTACAGCCGGTGGGCGGGATCGAAGGTCAGGACGTGAACGCGATCGGCCGCGCGGTGAGTCTGAATGTGGCTGCGCCGTTGATGCTTTCGGCGGCTGTCGCGGCGGCGAGTCCTAATGCGAGCGACCGGCGCATCGTGCATATTTCGAGTGGCGCGGCGCGCAATGCATATGCCGGCTGGAGCATTTACTGCGCGACCAAAGCGGCGCTGGATCATCACGCGCGCGCTGTCGCGCTGGACGACAATCGGGCGTTACGTATTGCCAGTGTGGCGCCGGGTGTGGTCGACACAGCCATGCAAGCCGAGATTCGCGGCGCGGATCTGGGGACGTTTCCGCAGCGCGAAAGGTTCGAAGAACTCAAGCGCCAGGGGCAGTTGGCAACGCCGGCCGACGCTGCGCGAAAAGTGCTCGACTACGCGTTGAGCGAGGCGTTTGGTGATACGCCAGTCGTGGATGTGCGCGATTTGGCGTAGGGGCATTGGTTCGGCGGGAGGTTAGAGGGGTTCTGCTGGCGGTGAGCGGTGAGCGACGGTGACTAGCAGAACCGCCCAGCCTATCCGCCCCCGACAACAGCCCCCCGCGACAATCCATCCGCCGCCCCATTCCGGGCTCTCGGAATCCATTTCAACTCAACATTGCCGAATCGCTCAATCGACTGGATCAATTCACGAGCCTGAAGCGCGTACGAAAGAAGCACGGGCGCACTGCGCGCTTCCCCACCGAGCACGTCATCTATCACGACCCGGCTGTCTCCATGTATCACGAGCTTGCGCGGCTCGCGTAAAACCGCAGCCTCAAGCACCGCGATCAAAGCAAGATATTCCGCTTTGCAGCTGTCGCCGTGACCGCCCAATGCACTGATTTCCACCCGCTCGCCGTCAGGACTTTCCAACACGCCGCCAATGCCGATCTTGCCCGGATTCGGATACGCGGAGCCATCGAACCAGGCGTGCCATTCGAATGCCTCCCGCATCACCGGCCGGTTCAAACGAGCCGCCATCGCATCCGCTCGCGCTTGCTTTCGCTGGCTTTGCGCCTCATCTGCCCTTGCCCGTTCCTTGCGCCGCACATCGACGAATTCGCCCAGCGATTGCGTGCCCGCCGACACTTCCATCGTCCGAACCAGCGCGGCGTGTTCGGAGATCGACGCGTGTTTCGCCAGCCTCCGACTCGACGCGCGTTCCTTCTTGTAGGCAACACGATAAAGCTCTTCAAACTCGAACATGTCCGCGAGTAAAAAATGACCGAGCGTCGAGCTTAACAATATTTTGGATACAACCCTAAACCCGCCAAATACGGCATCGGTTATTTCGGCATATCCGCAATCACAACTGTGGCGCTCCGGTTGTCATTGGCCGGCATGACTTCCATGTGGCCCGACGCGCCCGTATCCTCAATCCGTGCCTCCACCGTCACCTTGGGAAACGCCGACAAAGCCGCGTCGGGACGCGGCGCGAGCGTGTCATCAAGGACGATCGTCGCAGGCAGTTCGCGTGCAGCGAAGCGTCGTTCGGCGAGCACTTCCCCGCTCACATCCGAAGCGCTGGTCGAACGCGCGGTCACGACTATCATCGCGTCGGGGCCGACTTGCATGCCTTCTCCCAAGCGAACACGCACGGTGACGGCAGTGAGCCGCACCGCATCGTCGATATTCTTGCGCGCCTGCACCGCTATGGGCGAATCCGCGGCGAGCTGCGCTTCCAGACGACGCCAGTACCCTATCGCACGAGCGTAAGCATGCGCATCGAATACGGCCGATGCTGCCAGCGCGAGCGCTTTCGGATTCGACGCATCGACGCTCAGCGCCGCCGCGATCTCCTGCGTGGCGCGGCCATCGAGACGACCGTCGTTCGCGGTCGCGAGGGCATCGGCGAAATCGGCGTGCAACTGGGCATCGCCCGGGTCGAGCGCAACCGCTTTCGAATACGCGGCGACAGCGTCGGCGGGTCGTTCCAGCACCGCATAGGAACGCGCAAGGATGGACCAGTCGGCGGCATCGCGCGAGTCGGCCGGGTGGTCAGTCAGGCGGGACGCGAGCCGCGACACCATCATCCCGACGGACTCCGGCCGCATGTCGTGATGCTCGCCGGGCGGATCGTTCAGCGTGAGCGCCGCGGGCGTGCCAAGCTTGATATAAAGCGCGAAGGCGACAGCCGGGATGAGCGGAATCAGCAGCGCACAGGGCGCCACGCGAGCCGCCAGGCCATTCGATGTCCTGCGCTCGGACGAACGCGCGCTGGCGGTATCGTTGAGAACGCGGCGTTCAATCTCGTGGCGCTGCAGCGTGTGCTGATACTTCGATACGCGGCCGGCCAGCAACTCCCGGTCGGCGTCCGCCAGTTCATGCCGGTAAAGCGAAACGATCAGTGTGCGTGACGTCGTCGAACCGGCTTCATCCGTTTGACGGAGCAAGGGCACTACAACGCATAGCAGGGCCACGATAGTCATGCCCCCGGCAATGGTCCAGAAACCGATCATCGGTCATCTCCCAGCAAGTGCCGGGCGCGTTGCCGCTGCAGGTCGGTGAGCGGCGAAGGCTGAATCGCGCGACGCCGGGCAACGATTCGCATCAACACCGCGAAGCCAAGCATGAGCAACGCAAATGGACCAAGCCAGAGCAGCCACGTCAGCGGCTTGAACGGTGGATCGTAGAGGATGAAATCGCCGTAGCGAGTGACCATGTAGGCGCGGATTTTTTCATCGGATATTCCCTGCGCGACTTGCTCGACGATTTTCGCGCGCAGGTCAGCGGCGAGATCGGCGGTCGAATCGGCGATGGTTTCGTTCTGGCACACCACACAGCGGAAACTGGATTCGAGGGCGTGGATCCGGGCCTGGTTGCGTTGGGCGACGCGCTGGTCCACGGGTTGGGCCACGCCAACCGGCGAGGAATCCTGCTGAACCGGCGCGCTGACCGTCCCCGCCAGACGCCCATTCGCATCGCTCCCTGCCCGATCGCTTGCTCTCGCTCCCGAACCTGCCGCGGCCTCTACCGCCACCGCGCCGCTCGCACCGCCGCCGCTCGCATCCCTGCCCGCACCGGCAAGATCGCCCGGAAAGCAATCCGAGTCGGCCCAACCATTTCCCGCCGCGCACCAAAGCACGACCGCGAATCCCACGCGTGCGCTATTCATCGGCGGGCTCACGCTGAAGCCGGCGCACGAGCGGAAGGATTTCCGTATCGAGTTCCGCCTGCGTCAGCGGCCCCGCACGCTTATAGCGGACCACGCCGAGCCGATCGATCACAAACGTCTCCGGCACGCCGTAGACGCCGTAGTCGATCCCCACCGCGCCCGAGACATCCGACACGGACGCGATGTACGGGTTGCCCGCCTGCTTCAGCCACTGCAACGCCGCGTCGGGTTCGTCCTTGTAGTCGAGCCCATAGACCGGCGCGATATTCCTGCGCGCCAGCGCGACGAGGAGCGAATTTTCATCGCGACACGACTCGCACCACGACGCCCACACGTTCATCACCCATACCTGACCGCGTAACGCTTCGGGGGACAACGCGTGATCGGGGGCATCGAGGCGCGGCAGCTCGAAAGGCGGCGCTGTCTTGCCGATCAGCGCCGAAGGCAGGCGTCGCGGATCATGCGACAACGACGCCGCAAGCACGCCGCTCAAACAACCGAACACCATCAACGGAAGTAGAAAGCGTTTCATGGCCTTGTCTCCCTGGCGGACGCCGCCAATACCGTAACAACCGTTTGAGTTTGAACGTGTGCCAGTGCAGCAGCCGCCTCGCGGCTTTCCCGCTGCGCTCTCGTCACCAGCCGATAGCGCCGGTCACTCGCCGCCAGCGCGCCGCCGAACGCCATCAGAAGACCTCCCGCCCAGATCCAGTCGACAAAAGGCTTGACCTGGACGCGCACCACCCACGCGGTGGCGTTGTCATCGGCGGAACTGGCCTGATCGCCCAGTGCCACGTAAAGGTCGCGAAACACGCCGCGGTCGATCGCCGCTTCGGTCATCGCCGACTGCTGAACGAGGAAAAAGCGCTTCTCCGGA
>NZ_JBAUSA010000212.1:0-3048 GCF_049581465.1 Caballeronia sp.
ATCTGCAGCGACTTCACCTGGGTCTCGTTGCGGCTCGTCACGCGAGCGGGGAGCGTCGCTCCATCGAGTTCGATCGTCGAGCCCGCATCCGGCGCCAGCAGCCCGAGCAGCAGTTTCGCGAGCGTCGTCTTGCCGCTGCCCGATTCTCCGACGAGGCCAAGCGTCTCGCCCAGCGCCAGTTCCAGCGATACATCGTGGACCGCCCGCACCGATTCGCCGCCGACGTGAAACGTCTTCGACAAATTCCCGGCTCGCAACGCGATCGGCGCGTTCGTCCTGTCGATACCGTCGGGCATGATCTCCGGCGTCGCGCGCGGTAGATCGGCTGCGCGTTCGTGATAATGGCATCGGGACATCTGGTCGCCGTGAGCGGCAGACATGCGATACGGCGGCGGCGCGTCGCGCAGGCAACGGTCGTCGGCGAGCTTGCAGCGCTGCGCGTAGATACACCCCTTCGTCACGGTTCCCGGCAGCGGCAACGAACCTTGAATGGTATCGAGCCGGCCGGTGTCCTTGCTGCGTCCTTCCGTGGGCAGGCAGCGCAGCAGGCCCACCGTGTAGGGGTGACGCGGACGTGCGAACACATCGCGGGTGGTGCCTTCCTCGACCAGTTTGCCCGCATACAACACGCCCACCCGGTCGCACATCCGGCCGATCACCGCCAGGTTGTGGCTGATGAAAAGCACCGCCGTACCCAGTTCCTCACGCAATTGCGCGATCAGGTCGAGCACGTCGGCTTCGACGGTGGCGTCCAGCCCGGTCGTCGGTTCATCGAGGATCAGCAACGCGGGATTGCACGCGAGCGCCATCGCGATCACCACGCGCTGCTGCATGCCACCCGACAATTGATGGGGATAACTATCCATCACGCGTTCGGGCGCGGCAATGCGCACGCGCCGCAACATGTCGAGGGTCCGCTCCAACGCTTCGTCCACCGAGGCGCCCGTCAGTTCAAACGCCTCCGACACTTGCCGCGCGATGGTCAGGGACGGATTCAAAGCACGGCCCGGATCCTGGTAGACCATCGAAACGGCGTTGGCCCGCATCTGCCGCAACGCATCGGCGTCCATTGCGGCAATGTCGCGGCCGGCTATGGAAATCTTTCCCGACTTCACGCGGCCGTTACGCGGCAGATAGCGCAGGACGGCAAGCGCGGCGGTTGATTTACCGCATCCCGATTCGCCGACGAGCCCATACGCCTCGCCGCGTTTTACGCGCAAGGTGATGTCTTGCAGCACCTCACGATCGCGGCCGTGCACGCGATACGCGACGGTCAGGCCGACGATGGTCAGGGCATCGGTCTCGGCACGCTTCGATCCATCGAAGACGGGGAAAGCAGAGGGCGGAGGTCCGTTCATCGGTCGAGCACCCCTTCAATACCGTCCGCCACGAGGTTCACGCCCACCACCAGCGAAGCGATCGCGGCGGCGTCGAACACGACCGTCCACCATGCGCCGCCGGCCATCAGCGTGTAGCACTCGGACAGCGCCAGGCCCCAGTCCGCCGAGGGCGGCTGAATGCCGAAGCCGAGGAACGACAGCGTCGCGACGGCGAAGATGGCGTAGCCGAGCCGCACGGTTGCTTCCACGATGATCGGCTGCAGCACGTTCGGCAGGATTTCCGCAAACATGATGTAGAACGCGTTTTCGCCGCGCAACTGGGCGGCCAGCACATAGTCGAGGTTGCGTTCAGCGAAGACGGCCGCGCGCACGGTGCGCGCGGTGATGGGTGTGAAGGTGATGCCGATCACGAGGATCACGGTGCCGTTGCTCGCGCCCACCGCGGCCAGCGCGAGCAACGCGACGATCACGAGCGGCAGCGCAAGCACCGCGTCGATGAAACGTCCGACCACGCTGTCCACCCAGCCATCGAAATAGCCGACCATCAAGCCGACGGTCGTGCCCGCGACCGTGCCGAGCAAGGTCGCCAGTGGCGCGATGGTCAGGATGTCGCGCGCACCGACTATCACGCGGGCGAAGACATCGCGGCCGAGTTGATCGGTGCCGAACCAGTGCGTGCGATCGGGCGGCGTGAGGGAATTGAGGGGATCGGAGGCGTATGGATCTTGCGGCACGATCCAGTGTCCGACCAGCGCGCACAAAGCCCAGAACGCGAGGATCAGCACGCCGGCCACGAACGTGGGAGAGCGCAGCAAGGCTTTGGTGCGTTCGAATCGGGGCGGCCGCAATGAAGGCGCGGTGGTCACTGTGCTCATTGCGCGTTCCTCACCCGCAAACGCGGATTGAGCACGACATACAGCCCGTCGGCGACCAGATTTGCCGCTGTATAAATCACGCCGACTGTCAGCACGCCAGCTTCGAGCATCGGAAAATCCTTGCCCTTGGCTGCGTTATAAATGAGCGATCCGATGCCTTGGTAGTGGAACAGCGTCTCCACCACCACGAGCCCGCCGATCATGTAGCCGAGTTGGGTTGCAGCGACGGTGACGGTTGGCAACAACGCGTTGCGAAGCACGTGGCGCCAGATCACCACGCGACGCGGCAGGCCTTTCAAGATCGCGGTGCGCGTGTAGTCGGCATCGAGCGCTTCCACGGTGCCGGCCCGCGCCATGCGTGCAATGTAGCCAAAGAAAACGAGCACGAGCGGCAACACGGGGAGGATCAGGTGCTTGAGCTGGACCAGCGCATTCGATCCCTCAGGCGACGTGGCCTCGATCGGCAACCATTGCAGCCATACGCCGAACACGAGAATCAGCACGATCGACGAGACAAACTCCGGCACGACCGTAGCCGATAACCCCGCGATGCTGATCGTGCGGTCGATCCAGCGCCCGGCATGAAGCGCCGCATACACGCCGCCCATGATTCCCAGCGGCACGACCACGATAAACGCCAGCGCCCCGAGCTTCGCCGAAGCCAGCAGCGCGTTGCCGATGAACGGCGCCACGGGCGCACGATAGGAGTACGACTGACCCATGTCGCCACGCACGAAATGTCCGATCCATCCAGCGTATTGAGCGAGCAGCGGCCGGTCGACGCCCAGTTGATGATCGAGCGCGGCAACGGCGCGGGCGTCGGCGAGCGGGCC
>NZ_JBAUSA010000213.1:0-7350 GCF_049581465.1 Caballeronia sp.
GATACGGCTGCCAGCGGTACGGTGGCCACTGTGGCCGCGCCAGCGAGCACGCCGAGCACGGAGCCGAACGCCGCAAACGCATTGTCTGCCGATCCGAATCAGCAGGCTGCTCAAGCCGCCAATCGCGCAACGGAAGCCGTTCAGGCGCCGACGGGCCGCACACGATCGTCTGCTTTCTCGAACGCGCCGGCCAGCGCGGGCTTGCCGCCGAACGTCAGCGCGCCGGGTAATTCGCAGATTCAGTTGCAGCGTCGTCCCCAGCCGGTCGTGATTCCTGATAGCAGCGCCGTCGGCCCGCAGGGCACGGCGCCTGCTCCGTCGAACACGGGCGCGAGTGGGCAGGCAGTGTTTACGGCACCGCCGCCAAGCAGTAACTAAGTTAAGCGGCACCTAAGTGGCAACCAGGCAGTTTTAGGCGGAAACGGCGGGCTCGGGCCGCCGTTTCCGCCGGGTGCGCATTTTTGTGCGATTCTGCTCGGTCCCGGCGGGTGCTACTCGTTTCCTGACGGCGCGAGACCGGGCTCGATGCCATGTTCCGCGACGCATCGCGCCCCCGACGGCTTGCCCCTGCGGCTTGCCCCCATTACACGCGAGACATGCCATGAAAATCGCCATCGCAGGTGCATCGGGCCGCATGGGCCACATGCTGATTGAAACTGTTCTCAACGACGCCCACGCGACGCTCTCCGGTGCGCTCGACCGCGCCGATTCGCCGCAGCTCGGCCAGGATGCCGGCGCGTTTCTCGGCAAACAAACGGGCATTGCGCTAACGGACGACATCGAACGCGTGTTCGCCGAATCGGATCTCCTGATCGACTTCACGCGCCCGGAGGGCACGCTCGTGCATCTCGAAGCGGCACTGCGGCACAACCTGAAAATGGTGATCGGCACAACGGGTTTTGACGACGCCCAGAAGGCG
Source organism: Caballeronia sp. (assembly GCF_049581465.1). Taxonomy (GTDB): domain Bacteria; phylum Pseudomonadota; class Gammaproteobacteria; order Burkholderiales; family Burkholderiaceae; genus Caballeronia. The sequence goes on from NZ_JBAUSA010000213.1 coordinate 920, forward strand.
CAACTGCGCGCGGCGGGCGAGAAGATCGGGATTGTTTTTGCACCGAACATGAGTGTGGGCGTGAACGTGACGCTCAAGCTGCTCGAATTTGCCGCGAAGCAGTTTTCAGAAGGGTATGACATCGAGATCATCGAGGCGCATCACCGGCATAAAGTCGATGCGCCGTCGGGCACCGCCCTTGCCATGGGTGAGACCATCGCTCATGCGCTTGGCCGGGAGCTGAAGGATTGCGCCGTCTATGGCCGCGAAGGCGTGACGGGCGAGCGCGATCCGTCGACCATTGGTTTTGCGGCCATTCGCGGGGGCGATATCGTAGGGGACCATACGGTGCTGTTTGCGGGCATCGGCGAGCGTATTGAGATAACTCACAAGTCTTCAAACCGCCTTTCCTACGCGCAAGGTTCGTTGCGCGCGGCGCGATTCCTTTCGAGCCGCGAGCGCGGATTTTTCGACATGCAAGACGTGCTCGGCCTGCGCTGAGTCCTATTCCGAAGGCTTGGGTCCCATGGCGACAACTGGCGTAATGCATTACTTGCAATCCAGCGACGCCGTCACGCATGCGGTCGCTGGCGTGTTGCTCGCGATGTCGGTGGCGAGTTGGTGCTTCCTTATCGTCAAGGCTTGGGTTTTGCTTCGCGCGAAACGCCAGGGGCCGCGCGCCGTGCAGCGTTTCTGGCAGGCGGCCACGCTCAAGGACGGCATCGCGGAATTGCGCAAACTGGATAAGGAGCGCGTGTATGTGCCGCTTGCGGTCGCTGCGTGGCATGCATCGGAGGCGGAAATGCCGGGTGCGTTGATTGCGCACGTGGGGCAGGATGAGCGCGTGTTGCGTGCGTTGCGCCATGCGTTGCTGGCGTCGCAGCGGCGTCTGGAATTCGGACAGGTATTGCTCGCGTCGGTGGGTAGCACGGCCCCGTTCGTGGGATTGCTCGGCACGGTCTGGGGCATATACCACGCACTTGGAAGCATCGCGGCGAATGGTCAGGCGATGATCGAGAACGTGGCTGGACCGGTCGGTGAGGCGTTGATCATGACCGCGTTCGGCTTGGTCGTAGCGATTCCGGCGGTGCTTGCGTACAACGTGCTGGGCCGGCTGGTGCGTCAGATCTCGGAAGAACTGGACGGTTTCGCGCACGACCTGCACGCATACGCCAGCGGCGCCGCGCCGCGCCGCGTTAGCAGGGCTCCTGTTCAGGACCACGCAGTTTGACGATCACGCAGTTTAGGACCACGCAGCTTTAAGCGAGCCACCTTCATACCACGCACCCGGACGAGCAAAGCATGGCATTCGGCGGACTGGACAAGAAATCGAACGGCGCGCCAATGGCGGAGATCAACATGACGCCGTTGATCGACGTCATGCTGGTTTTGTTGGTGATATTCATCATCACGGCGCCGTTGTTCACGCACGCGATCCGTCTGGATTTGCCGAAGGTGGCATCGCAGGCGGCGCGAGAGACGCCGGACACCATCACGCTTTCCATCGATGACGCGGGCAAGTTCTATTGGAACGACAAGCCCATTACGCTCGACCAGATGCGTACCCAGTTCGTGGCTCAAGGCAAACGCGCAGCGCCGCCGGAGATTCACCTGAGGGCGTCTAGCGCGACGCGTTATGACGTGATCGCGCAAGTAATGGGCGCGGCACAGGGCGCGGGGCTGAACAAGATTGGCTTTGTAACGGACCCGGCAAAATCGGTGCGATAGGAAATCACCGGGCTATTGGTATGACATGGTGAAGGTGGCGTTCGCCTTGACCGAACCCGGTGTCAGAGTGCCAGTGCGGATATATCGCGCCGATAGTGGTAGTTCGAGCGATCCATTGGGCGATGCGCCGATCAGCCATTGATTCGCCACGCCCTGACCGGTTTCGTCCGGGCCGAACTGTACGAGCGTGTTGCCCGGCTTCATGATTTGGATTCCGATTCCTTTCGCTGTCGATCCTGGCGCGAGTTTGAGCGTGTCGGATCGATTCGATGGATCGACGGCATCCGTAATTACGATGGACACTTGAGCTCCCGCTGCGCATGTGAAGTTGAGGCTGAACGCCTGCCCACTCGCCGTTGCTCCAACGCTCGGAAGTGAGCGTGTGGAGACGGTAGGGAGCGTTATTGGAGGGGGCGATTGCACTGAGCACGTGGCCGTCATGAGCGTGCCAGCTGCGGTGCTCCCGTATAGATTTCCTTTTCCCCACGAACCGCTGGCGTCTTTGACCGAAAACGTGAGTGATATGGTCGGCGTGCTCGACAGCGTGGACGCGCCGGCCTTCACAGCGCCCGTCACCACGAGACTGGGTGTTACTGTCATGTTCGAATATAACGGTTGACCCGAAGCGCCGGAGACAAGGCACGAGATGGCAATGCTGCTGCTCTTCATTGTCACGTTCTGCTGGTCGCATGCCGCGTCGCCGCCGAACGTGTACCGGACGCCCAGACCCGCGACGTTGGTGGGATAAACGTCGTTGAATCCCGGCGCGGGCGCCGTGACAGTCTTCAGGTTTGAAATGATGGTTCCCGACGTCTGTCCGCTGAGAACGCAACTCGCCTGAAACATGCTCGATGGCAAGGTGAGCACGGTCAGACCCGACGTGGCGCCCATGGGAATCGAAATCGCACCTGCTTGAATCGTTTTGTTGAGACCCACTGCCTCGCAAGCGAGCTGCGCATGTGCAGGCGCTGCACCCAGCGCCGTGAATGCGATCAATAATGCACGCAGTGCGTGTTTGATGGCCTGCGAGAACATGTTCTATCTCCGGATTTCACTGCTTGAATGCAAAACGGCGGGCGGAGACATGGCGAAAGCCGTCATTAAGATAGTTTCCCGTTCGTTGGCCGTATGTGCGAATACGACGAACAATCGTCGCGACGGACCCGCGCGTCAATCTCGCCGGTGAACACAATGCATTTCAAATTCGTGCTGAAGCGTTGCGCGAATCGTTACCTCAATGAAGCGTAGCGATTTGCAGCGCAAACGAAACGGCAGGCTGGTCGGCCGTGGCTAGGTTGAATCGCAAGTCGGCAATACGGGGTCTGGCCTTGCAAGAGCCCCAACACTCAGTCCTCGCCGGAAGTCCTCTGCGCTTCAAGGCACCCGGCGTCGCCCCACGATCACAGCCGGTATAATCGTGTTTTGCCCGGCTCACACGTCCACCGGGCTCCCATCCCTCTGAACGCGAGCATGAGCGCCCGGTCCGGCGAACGCTGAACGCGCGCACTAGTCGAAGAAAGCCCAAACCACACCATGCAAGAAAAATACGTACCCGCCGAAGTCGAATCCGCAGCGCAGAGCGACTGGCGCGCGAAAGACGTGTACCGGGCGTCGGAAACCAGCGACAAGCCCAAGTTCTACTGCGTGTCCATGCTGCCGTACCCGTCGGGCAAGCTCCACATGGGGCACGTGCGCAACTACACAATCAACGACGTGATGTACCGCTTCCTGCGCATGAACGGCCACAACGTGCTGATGCCCATGGGCTGGGACGCGTTCGGCATGCCGGCTGAAAACGCCGCGATGGCGAACAACGTTCCCCCGGCGAAGTGGACCTACGACAACATCGCCTACATGAAGAAGCAGATGCAGTCGATGGGGCTCGCGATCGACTGGTCGCGTGAAGTCGCGTCGTGCAATCCCGACTACTACAAATGGAACCAGTGGCTGTTCCTGAAGATGCTCGAAAAGGGCGTCGTGTATAAGAAAACCGGCAAGGTGAACTGGGACCCCGTCGACCAGACCGTGCTCGCGAACGAGCAGGTGATCGAAGGTCGCGGCTGGCGCTCGGGTGCCTTGGTGGAAAAGCGCGAAATCCCGATGTACTACATGCGTATCACCGATTACGCGGATCAACTGCTCGGCGACCTGGAAGGCCTTGGCTGGCCCGAGCGCGTGAAAGTGATGCAGCAAAACTGGATCGGCAAGAGCTTCGGGGTGAATTTCGGTTTCCCGTACGAAATCGACGGCGAGAAGAAGTTGCTGCGCGTGTTCACCACCCGCGCCGACACGATCATGGGCGTGACCTTCGCGGCGGTTGCGGCCGAGCATCCGCTGGCGACGCGCCTTGCGCGTGACAACGCGGACCTGCAGGCGTTCATCGAAGAATGCAAGCGCGGCGGCGTGGCCGAAGCCGACGTGGCAACGATGGAAAAGAAGGGCATGCCCACTGGCTTTTTCGTGACGCATCCGCTGACGCAGGAACAAGTGGAGGTGTGGATCGGTAACTACGTGCTGATGAGCTATGGCGAAGGCGCCGTGATGGGCGTGCCGGCGCACGACGAACGCGACTTCGCGTTCGCGAAAAAATATGCGCTGCCGATCAAGCAGGTGATCGCGATTGAAGGCAAGACCTACAGCACGGAGGCATGGGACGAGTGGTACGCGGAGAAGGGCGCGGGGGTACTGATCAATAGCGGCAAATACGATGGGCTCGTGTTCGAGGAAGCCGTGGGCGCGATCGCCGCCGATCTGAAAGCCCAGGGTTTCGGCGACAAGCAAATCACTTGGCGTCTGCGCGACTGGGGCATTTCTCGCCAGCGTTATTGGGGCACGCCGATCCCGATCATCCATTGCGACACCTGCGGTGACGTGCCCGTGCCGGAAGCGGATCTGCCGGTAGTGTTGCCGGAAGACCTCGTGCCGGACGGCACGGGCAATCCGCTCGCCAAGTCCGAGGCGTTCGTCAATTGCTCATGCCCGACATGCGGCGCACCGGCGAAACGCGAGACGGACACCATGGATACGTTCGTCGATTCATCGTGGTACTTCTCGCGCTACGCCGCACCCGACGCCGCCACCATGGTCGACGAGCGAACCGACTACTGGATGCCGATGGACCAGTACATCGGCGGGATCGAGCACGCCATTCTTCACCTCTTGTATTCGCGTTTCTGGACCAAGGTCATGCGCGACCTGGGCCTGGTCAAGTTCGGCGAGCCGGCGAAGAACCTGCTCACGCAGGGCATGGTGCTCAACGAAACCTATTTCCGTGAAGACGCGGCAGGCAAGAAGACGTGGATCAATCCCGCCGACGTCACCGTGTCGCACGACGACAAGGGCCGCCCGGTCGCCGCCGTGCTGAATACCGACCGCCAGCCCGTGGTGATCGGTGGCGTGGAGAAGATGTCGAAGTCGAAGAACAACGGCGTCGATCCGCAATTCCTGATCGATTTGCACGGTGCCGATACCGCGCGCCTCTTCGTGATGTTCGCCGCGCCGCCCGAGCAATCGCTGGAGTGGTCGGGCTCGGGCGTTGAAGGCGCGAGCCGCTTTTTGCGTCGCGTATGGCAATTCGCTCACGGCCGCGCCGACGTACTCAAGGTCCACGCGAAAGTCGACCCCGCGAAGCTCAACGACACGGACCGCGCACTGCGCCGCGAGATCTACACCATCCTGAAGCAGGCCGATTTCGACTACGGCCGGTTGCAGTACAACACGGTCGTATCGGCGGCCATGAAGATGCTGAACGCGGTTGACAGTGCGAAGAACGCCACGCCCGCCGTGCTCAACGAAACCTTCGGCGTGCTGCTGCGCGTGCTGTACCCGGTTGTGCCGCACATCACGTTCCAGTTGTGGCAGGAGCTCGGCTACGCTGATCTGCACGGCAGCTTGCTCGACGCGGCCTGGCCGAAAGTCGATGAAGCCGCGCTGGAACAGTCGGAGATCGAACTCGTATTGCAGGTGAACGGCAAGGTGCGTGGTGCGTTGACCGTGCCGAAGGATGCGTCGCGGGAGGACATCGAAAAGGCGGCGGTCGCCCACGAAATGTTCGAGAAGTTCTCGGAAGGGCGGCCGCCTAAGAAGGTCGTCGTCGTGCCGGGCCGTCTGGTGAACGTGGTCGTATGAGTCAGCAAGAGAGTCAGCGGGAGCATGCAGTGAAACCTTCGGGAGACGATGTGAGCAGCAAAGCCGTGAAATCGTTCAGCCCTGCCAATCTGCTCGGCAGGCGTTCGTTGCTGTCCGTGGCGGCCGGCGTCTTCCTGCTGTCTGCCTGCGGCTTCCAGTTGCGCGGCCAGCAGGATTATGCGTTCAAGCGCCTTGCCATTGCCGGCGGCACGCCCGAGATGGTCGGCCGCCTCGAACGGCTGGTAGAGGGCGGCAGCGATACCGTGGTCGTCAAGCCGACGGAAAAGCCGGACGCCATCCTGACGCTCGGCGGCGCCAACGGCATGAAAACCCTGAGCCTGAACTCACAGGGCATCGTGGAGGAGTACGAACTCGACTACACGCTGACCTACTCCATGAGCGGCGCCGACGGCACCTTGCTGATCCCGCCTAGCGTGATCGCGTTAAACCGTGCGTTGAGTTATAGCGACCAGTACACGCTAGCGAAGGGCATCGAAGCGCAGGAGTTGTATCGCGACATGCAGTTCGACGCCGCGGAGCAGTTGACGCGCCGGCTCGCCGTCGTGCGTTCGTTGCACCCGGCGCCGGGACAAGCC
>NZ_JBAUSA010000214.1:0-4342 GCF_049581465.1 Caballeronia sp.
GAATATCTCGACGAAAACATCGGGTCGGTTTCGCATGTGGTGCGCCTGTCGGTGATCGCGCCCAGCCCGCGACGTTCGTTCGGGCCGGTCGTCGTGCCGAAAGACGAATACCTGATGCTCGGCGACAATCGCGATGACAGCGCGGATTCACGATACTTCGGGTTCTTTCCAAGGTCGGAACTCATGGGACGCGCTCGGCATGTGGCGTATTCACTGGACCCGGATCATCACTACCTGCCGCGCATGGACCGCTTTGGCGTCGCGCTGGATGCGTCCGCGCGTACTACCTCCACGCATTAACTCACTTCTCGACGGCGCAACTCCATTGCGCCGCTCCTCTTCAGGTTCCGGCCTGACTCTGCCTACCCGCGTCTGAATGAACCGCTAGTTACGACAGTACGTGCGCCGACGCACTCAAACAAATGCGGGTGCATCGCATAATTGCTCAAAGCATAAGGAATACGAAGAAAAACATATCCAATGATCTTCGGCAAAACATCAGTTTAAAGTCTGGGCGTGAATAGCGACTGGGTTGGCACGATCGGGGCGGGGAAAGTTCGCATAAATCTAATAGATTTTGGACAGTCGACAGGCCATGTCGGCTGAACACGTTCCTTTTGCATTAAAGGGAACCGGGGATATTTCACCACCTGTAAAGCCAGGCGCGATGCGTGTCGCCTATCGAAATAATCGATAGGGGTAAGCGTTCGCGTGTCCTGCCTGAACGACCGGTTTTTAACCGACCCGTTATGGCGTTGGCGCGCCCGTAACTGAATATCTGGGCAATGACTTTAAGAAGGTGAGGCGCCGGATTAACGGTAAGGCAACTTGAACAATCAGTAATCCATAACGTTTTACATTTTCTGGATTAAGACTAAAGCCAAGCTTACCGATATTGACGGAACGGCCAAGCGATATCGAGGTTATGCGTCGTAGCACGAGCAACCCACGTATTTTCTGAGAGAAATGACCATGACACGATTTATCGCCCGATCAAGGGCTCCATTGCGCCTGGGGCTGGCCGGCGGGGGCACGGACGTTCCGCCGTATTCGGACAAGTTTGGCGGTCTTGCGCTCAACGTCACGATCGAGAAATTCGCCTACGCGTCGATCGCACCGCGCGACGACGCCAAGGTCGAACTGGTCGCCGCCGACACGAACGTGCGCTGGACAGGCCCGGTCGAGCCCGTGCTGAAGGTCCAGAAGGGCCTGGGCTTACACGTTGGCGTCTATAACCGCATCGTCCGCGAATTCAACGGCGGCCATCCGCTCGCCGTCACCATTACTACCTGCTCCGAAGCGCCGCCCGGATCGGGCCTGGGCTCTTCATCGACCATTGTGGTTGCACTGGTCCAGGCCTTCTGCGAACTCTTGTCGCTGCCGCTGGGCGAATACGACGTGGCCCTTCTTGCGCATGACATCGAGCGCGTGGATCTCGGACTTGCCGGCGGCAAGCAGGACCAGTATGCGGCCACCTTCGGCGGCCTGAACTTCATGGAGTTCTACGGCGACAAGGTGATCGTCAACCCGTTGCGAATCAAGCAGGAAATCAAGGCTGAAATGGAGGCGTCGCTGGTCCTTTACTACACGGGCGTCTCGCGCGAATCGGCCAACATCATCAAGGAACAGAGCGCCAACGTCGTGGAGGGCGTCGCCGATTCGCTGGCCGCGCTGCACGAAGTCAAGGCGGAAGCGATCCGCATGAAGGAATCCGTGTTGCGTGCCGACTTTGACGCTTTTGCGGCATCGATGCGCGATTCTTGGGAATCGAAGAAACGCATGGCGAAGAACATCTCGAACCCGATGATCGACGAGCTTTACCGGGTGGCAACCGGGGCGGGAGCGAAGGCGGGCAAGGTGTCGGGCGCGGGCGGCGGCGGCTTCATGATGTTCTTTGTCGATCCCGTCGAACGTCCCGCCGTGATGCGGGCGCTCGACAATCACAACGGGCTGGACGGACAGGTTCTCAATTGCACATTTACGGACGTCGGAGCCCAGTCCTGGAGAAAAAACAAATGACGATCACGGTCACCAACGAAATCGACAAGACCATTTCCGTCCTGAGCGCGCTTGGCGCCGATCGTGACTTGGTAGCGAATATCGAACAAGTCGTGGAGCGCGTGACGGCCGCGTTTCGCGCGGGTAACAAGGTTTTGCTTGCCGGTAACGGCGGCAGCGCAGCCGACGCCCAACATATTGCCGGGGAGTTCGTGAGTCGCTTCAACTTCGACCGGCCGGGGCTCGCGGCGTTTGCGTTGACCGTCGATTCCTCCGTGATGACGGCGATCGGCAACGACTACGGCTACGAAAAGCTCTTTGAGCGCCAAATCCAGGCGACTGGCAGGCCTGGCGATATCTTCTGGGCATACTCGACCTCCGGGCGTTCGCCGAACATCCTGCGTGCGCTGGAAGCGGCCAGGGCTGCGGGCATGTTCTCGATCGGCTTCACGGGCAACGGGCCAGGCGCCGCCGAAATGCGCGCGCGCGCGGACATTTGTATCGAGATCCCGTCGGCATCGACGCCCAAGATCCAGGAAGGCCATCTGGTTTGCGGCCATATTGTGTGTGGCATGGTGGAAGAGCGGATCTTCGGATGAGCGCGATGTTGCCCTGTCTCATTCTCGCCGGCGGTCTCGGCACGCGGCTTCGACCAGTGCTGGGGGAAGCCATGCCGAAGGCGCTCGCGTCGGTCGACGGCGAGCCGTTCCTCGCGTGGATGTTGCGATGGTTGTCGCAGCAAGGCGTGACTGACGTCGTGTTGTCGCTTGGGCACGGGCGAAGCCAGATCAAGCACCAGTTCGCGTCAGTTTGCTTTGGTATGACGCTTACGTGCGTTGAGGAGGACGAACCGCTTGGCACCGGCGGCGCGATCGTTCATGCACTGAAGGCGCTCGACGCGCCCGACATGGTCGTGATGAACGGCGACACCATCTCGAACCTCGATCTGCGGGCCTTGGCCGCATTCTACGAAGCCGCGAGGCCGGACCTGGCGATCGCTGCAACGCTCGTGCCCGACGCGTCGCGTTATGGCACCCTTGACTTCGATCGTGTGTCGCAGCGGCTGACGGCCTTTAGGGAAAAGCGTCCGGGACAGGGTTTCATCAACGCGGGCACGTATGTCGTGAACGCCTCGCGAATGATGGGCTTCGATCTGCCGCGGAAATTTTCTTTCGAGCAGGATTTTCTCGGCAGGCAAGTCGAGACGCTCGATATTCGCGTGTTTCCCGAAGTCACCGAATTTATCGATATTGGTATTCCCTCCGACTACGCGCGCGCGCAGACCGTGGTGCCCAATATGATGGAGCCACGCGCCAGTGAAGCGTAAAGCGCTATTCCTCGATCGCGACGGCGTGATCAACATCGATTACGGCTACGTTCACGAGCCGGAAAATTGCGTGTTCATCGACGGTATTTTCGAGTTGGTGCGCAGCGCCAACTCGGCGGGTTACGTGGTCGCGGTCGTGACGAATCAGGCGGGAATTGGGCGCGGATACTTTACCGAAGCGCAGTTCGCGGGCTTCACCGGCTGGATGCGCAAAGTGTTCGCAGGCAACGGCGCCATGATCGACCGGGTGTTCTACTGCCCGCATCATCCGGAGGCCGGGCTCGGGGACTATAAAAGGGAGTGCGCTTGCCGAAAGCCACAACCCGGCATGTTGCTCAAGGCGCAACGGGAGTTCAATCTGGATATGGGGGCGTCGATCATCGTGGGGGACAAGCTGTCGGATCTGGACGCGGGTGCCCGCGCGGGCGTAGGGTCGCGCTTTCTGTTCGCGCCGGATGAAGCGGCGGGCGGGGACGGGGACATCGTGCGGATTCCCAACCTGCTCGATGTCCTGCCACCCATGCAACCGGCTGTCAGCGCACGACGATCGCCGAGGAAATAACGTTCTGCATAAAGGGCTTGCCAACTGCCTTGACGTAAAACGTCGCGGGCTGGGCGCCAGGCAGCGCGAGCGTCGCCGTATTGGCAGGAAAGCGGCCCACGACCTTGAACGAATCGGGCGTGATTTGCTGGTAGAGCTCAAGATGATCGACGGTGTCGGGATAGGTGAGCGCCACCGAAACCTGACGCCCGGTCGCTTGCGTCTTGATCGTCACGCAACTCGCGATACCGCTCTCTAGCGCGCTGCCTTCCTCGTAGTCGTTCCATGTCACCAATTGCACGAACGGCAATTGCTGCCGTGCGCTGTAATGGCTATTCAGCACCTTGAACGTGTCGAGCCAGGTCCGGCCGCAATCCTGCGGCAGATAGTGGGGGGAAGCTGCGGCCCATGGCGCCTTGGAGTCGTCGAAACCCTTCCACACGCCGCCTATCGCAATCTTCGACGGCTGGATCGCG
>NZ_JBAUSA010000215.1:0-4945 GCF_049581465.1 Caballeronia sp.
GCGCGGCGGGGGGGAAGGGGAATTTCGCCCTACGACGGAATCAGGATTCAGCGAGCGATCGGCGCTCGTTCGCCGTCCATGGCAGTCATGCTGACCATGCATAACTTCACGGTAGGTTTTTGCGAGACCCTGGCTGAAGCCGTTCCGTGTTGCGCCAATATGTTGCGTCACGTTGCTTCGGACAATCTGCTTGTGGCGTCGGCGTTTGCCGAGGGCCGGCTTGGAGCCGGCGTCCTCGACTCGACGGTCTACGTCACGCGGGACGGCGACGGGTTCAGGATTAACGGCAGCAAGAAACCTTGCACGATGGCGGGTTGCATGGACATCATCACGGTCGGCGTCGCCGAGGTCGGTGCCGACGGAAACAAGCGAACGGGCATGGCAATCTTGGCCGGCGATCTGCCGGGTATCTCCAGGCACGCTTTCTGGAAGGTGCCGCTGCTGGCCGCCGCCGATAACAACGAACTCCGTTTCGAGAACGTCCGCGTGAGTGCTGACCAGGTGCTGCTGGCAGGAGATGACGATGCCGAGATCGCGGAAATCGTGGCGCTCGGAGAAGTGACTGGACTTGCATGGTTTGAGATTGTGGCGACGGCCAGCTATTTAGGCGCGGCGAGTGCGCTGGCGGAGAGGGTCTTGACAAACGTGCGCGTGGACCCCCACGAGCGAGCGTTGCTCGGCAGCGAACTCGAAACGGCACAAGCTGCACTAGACGGCGCCGTGCGACTAATGCAGACGGCCCCAGTCGATCAGTCATTGCTTGCGCGCGTTTTGCTCGTGCGTTTTGCGGTGCAACGCATTATCGAACGAAGCGCGATGCATGCGGCGGAACTGGCAGGCGGGCTGGCTTTTGTACGTGACGGCGAAATCATCAATCTGCTGACGGCGTGCCGGTGCCTTGCATTTCATCCGATAAGCAGGAAAGCCGCCGAACCGATGCTTGCGCAGTGGCTAGCCGGCGCGGACTCAGTTAACGAGTCGCAAACCAACTAATGCTTGCGGTGCCCGCGGTCGCTGCAAGCGTTGGCGCTACGGGCTCCGTCATTACGCGGGAACGGGTAAGCGTTTTCAGATGTACTGATGAGATTTCTCTATTGAAGTCACCATGCATAAATTGATCACGATTCTTCTGGTTGTCGTCGGTGTCATACATGTCTTGCCGGTTGTCGGTGCGGTTGGGGGGGCACGCCTGGCGGCGCTTTATGGAATGTCATTCGACGAACCTGACCTTGCCATCCTAATGCGGCACCGCGCTGTGTTGTTTGGATTGCTCGGTGTATTTATTGTCTACAGTGCATTCCACCCGGAACAGCAGCCCTTGGCTCTTGTTGCGGGCCTGGTCAGCGCAGGGTCGTTCTTGTGGATTGCATGGTGTGTCGGCGGTTACAACCCGGCGATTGCGCGAGTTGTGTTGGTGGACGTAGTGGCGGTCGCTTGCCTAATTGCGGCCGGGGGGGTGCTTATTTACCGAGACACCTAGAGCGAATGCGAGATCTGAGCTTGGTCTTCCAGGAAATGCGCCGTTACTCTTATGGCAATCTGGTATCACTTGTATCAGGGCGCGCCTCCTACACTCACTGCGTACATAAACGACTTGCACACAAGTGCACGGAGAAGCGCAATGAACAAGAAGATCCTGGGTGCGGTACTGGGGCTGGGTGTTTTGATGGTATCGGCGGCTGCGTCCGCTCACGTCAATGTCGACGTCGGCATCGGCCTGCCGGGCGTGTACTACGCGCCGGCGCCCGTGTATGTGGCGCCGCCTCCGGCAGTCGTGGTCGGCTATGGATATGGCGGCGGCTACGGTGGCTATGGCTGGCGCGAGCGTGAATGGCGCCACCGTGAAATGCGCCATGAAGCATGGCGCCAGCAGCAATGGCACGACCACCATGGGTATCGTGGTTATTGATATTGAAAGGCGTTTTCCGCTTTAAAGCACGAAGGCCGTTCTTCAATTGGAACGGCCTTCGTCGTTCCGGGGCACGCGGTCATGCTGATGGCGTCAATGCGTATCGGCGGCAATGCTCAAGGTAGCCTGCCTCGTGACTGCTCACCAATTCCACGATACTGGTCCACAACCAGGAAGGCGCATCGAACGTCTTGGTGCGCGACTTTCTCAGGACCGACAACCAGTCGCGCCGCTCGTGCTTGTCCATTTGCCGCGCGTGGGCCTTACCCACGACCAACGCAAGGAAGCGGGCTGCTTTCATCGCTTCGGCTTCGGTGAACTGTTCAAGCGTGAGCTTCAAGTCTTGCGGCAGCAATTCGCGGATGACCACTGACTTGTCCGTCAGGCGCGCGGCGCGCATGCGCTCGCCCAGCGCCGGCGTCAAGTGCCGCGCCCCTTCCAAAACGCGTTCGGCGTTGTCGCGCGGCATGCGCTTGTCCGGACCTTGGTCGGTATAGCGCGGTGCGGCCGCTTTCACGGCTTCCTTGATGTCGATGAGGCATAGATCGTCGCCTTCCACCGCGCCGCCATCAATATCCAGAAGCACCGCATAGCGCAACCGGCCGAGCGAACTGCAGCCCTTGACCCAATACGCGGCATCGATCACATCGACGCGCTTTTCATCGGCGTTCTTGCGCAGCGCAGTCGCGATGTTCGCAATCTCGCGCCGCTCGAACAGTTCGTGAATTTCAGTGCGTTCGGCTTTATCGAGCGGCCAAAAGCGCCTGCCAAGCGGAATGGTCGGCTCAACATCTTCGATACGTTCCACCGCCAGTTGCTGCCATGTTCGACGCACGGCTTCCTTCATTACCACGCGCACGGCTTCGGGCTTCACGTTCTTGGCCGCGTTGGATGCGTTGTCGTCGAAGGCCCGCTCGTATCCGTCCGCGAGCGCTTCCATCATGCGTGCCGTGGTGACGCCGGGCAGGTTGGAGCCGCGGGCAGCCGTCGCCAGCGAGAGCCCTAACCGGATGATGTCGTGCGCGGGATTGCCGATCACCGTCTGGTCGAGATCGCGGATCTGGATGGCGATGCGTCCATCGGCATCCGCGACCGGACCGAGATTGCCGGTGTGGCAATCGCCGCAAATCCAGATTGCCGGACCTTCAGGCAACGTGTGGCCTTCGATGCCATCGAGCCATTCGTAGAATTTGCCGGTGTTGCCGCGCACATAGGCGTGCGCGGATTCGGCCATCTTCATGTTGCGGCGCGCGTTGAGCGGCGCTTGACGTTTGTCGGGGCGGGGAGGTTTGTTTTTCGTCGGCATGTGCAGGTCCTGGAGTGAGACCGTATAGCAAACCGCGTGCCGTCGTGTGTAATAAATTCGAAAGTCGATCTTCGAGATCGCCTCCATAGCCCGGCGGTGAATGGGCTTGCCTGACTTTTTATTCGCCTTCTCTAACGTGTATCCAGCGGAAGGTGAGGTTGATTCGTTCGCCTTGAGTCTTCGGCTCTTTCGGAACCCTGTGTGCCCAGTCCAGTTGCGTGCGGCCTCGCATGACCAGCAGGCTGCCGTTTGTCAGGCGAAGCGTGTGCGTGAGGCGCGTCTTTTTGTGGCGGAAGTCGAAGGTGCGCGTACCACCCAGGCTGACAGATGCAATGGTCGGCTGGTCACCTAGTTCACGCTCCTTGTCGGAGTGCCAGCCCATGCTGTCCATGCCGGTGCGGTAGCGGTTGATCAGGACACTATTGAAGTTCGCATTGGCTGTGATTTCTGCCTGGCCCTTTAGCATCGCTACCGTCGGCGTCCACGGTTTTGGAACGTTTCGGATGCCCGAGTAAACGTATTCGGCATTTGGATCGCCCTGCCAGGACGTCAAGCGCGGGAACGGCATTTTGCCCGCCGGGGTGTTCATCTCGTCCTGTTGCCAGGCGACTTCGTCCATCAGCTTCGCAAATGCGGCGAAGGCGGCTCCGGGGCTTAGCCAGTGATCGATCCAGGTTATGTCGGGCTGCAGCGTTTCTTCGAAGAGATCTAGCATGGTCGGGGGCGGCCGGTAGCGGGTTACCGAGTATTTTAATACCCTCTGTGAACTCGGCTTCGCGCCGCTCCCCGCTATCTTGAAGCTTCAATGCGCAAGCTTCTTGACCTCGACCCGCTTCTTCAACACGCGCGCTTGCAGCACGATTACCAGCAACAGGAACACGCCGCGGATCACCGATTGCCAATACGCCGACAAGCTGATGAACCCCAGGCCGTTCTCGAAGTTCAGCAGGTTGAACACGAGTCCGAGCAGCGCAACGCCGGCCATGGTCATCGCTATCGACCCTTGTCCGCCGGTCAACAGTGTGCCGCCCAGCACCACGGCCGATATGGCGAACAACTCCCAGCCGATTCCTTCATTGGGCTGACCCGCACCGAACTGCGCCGCCAGGATCGCGCCTGCCAATCCCGCGAGCAAACCGCTCAATGCGTAGACCGCGACCAGCGTTCGGTCGACATTCAAGCCCATTAATCGCGAAGCTTCCTCGCTCCCCCCGATAGCCAGCGCGTGCCGCCCAAATCGCGTGCTGCGCAAGGCAAGCCAGCCCAACACCGCGGCGATCGCCGATACGATCCCCGGGATCGGCAAACCCCATAGATCACCCTGGCCGAAGTTAGCGAAACTCGAATTCGGCGCTATCGATACCGCATCGTTATGCCCCAGCAACAGCGCCATTCCATGGGCGCCCAGGCTCGTAGCCAAGGTGACGATAAACGGCAAGATCCGCATGTGCGTAATGACCATGCCATTCAATACGCCCACGGCCAAACCCGCCGCTGCGCCGGCCAGAACACCGGCCACGCCGCCGTACGGGCTCGCGAGCGCCGCGACCACGCTCGCCAGCGCGGCCACTGCGCCGACGGATAGATCGATGCCGCCCGTGATGATCACAAACGCCATGCCCACCGATATCAGCGCGAACATCGAGTTGTATCGCCAGAACGAGAAGATGTTGTAGGCGGACGCGAAATGGTCGTATCGAACGACGCCGAGCAACAACAATCCCGCGAGC
>NZ_JBAUSA010000216.1:0-2918 GCF_049581465.1 Caballeronia sp.
AGACCCGACATGTACTGACGGTCGTATTCCTTCACCTTCTTGGCTGCATCGCCGACGATCTGTTCTTTTTGCGGCGGCACAAGCATGTCGTCGACGCAAATCGAAATACCAGCACGCGTAGCCAGGCGGAAACCCATCTGCATCAGCTGGTCGGCGAAAATCACCGTCTCGCGCAGACCGCACTTGCGGAACGCCGTGTTGATCAGGCGCGAGATTTCCTTCTTCTTCAGCGGACGGTTTAGCACCGAGAACGGCAGTCCTGGCGGCAGGATTTCCGACAGGATCGAACGGCCAACGGTGGTCGCATACAGCGTGATCTTCGGCACGAACTTCGGTGCGCCTTCGCTTTGATCCGGGTTGTGAATGTTTTCCGTAATCCGGACATTCACCCGCGACGCCAGCTCGACTTCCTTGTTCTCATACGCGCGAATCGCTTCCGATACGCCCGTGAACGTCATGCCTTCGCCCTTGCCATTCACCGCTTCACGCGATGCATAGTAGAGACCCAACACGATATCCTGCGACGGCACGATCGACGGATCGCCGTTCGCCGGGAACAAGACGTTGTTCGACGCCAGCATCAGCGTGCGCGCTTCCATCTGCGCTTCCAGCGACAGCGGCACGTGAACGGCCATCTGGTCACCGTCGAAGTCGGCGTTGAACGCCGCGCAAACGAGCGGATGCAGCTGGATCGCCTTACCTTCGATCAGCACCGGCTCGAAAGCCTGAATGCCAAGACGGTGAAGCGTAGGCGCGCGGTTCAGCATGACCGGATGTTCGCGAATGACTTCTTCGAGAATGTCCCACACCACGACGGTCTGGTTCTCGACTTCCTTCTTCGCGGCCTTGATGGTCGTAGCCACGCCCATTACTTCCAGCTTATGGAAGATGAAAGGCTTGAACAGTTCCAGCGCCATCAGCTTCGGCAAACCGCACTGATGCAGCTTCAACGTCGGACCGACCACAATCACCGAACGGCCCGAATAGTCGACGCGCTTACCCAGCAAGTTCTGACGGAAACGACCGCCCTTGCCCTTGATCATGTCGGCGAGCGACTTCAGCGGACGCTTGTTCGCGCCCGTCATGGCCTTACCGCGACGACCGTTGTCCAGCAGCGAATCGACGGCTTCCTGCAGCATCCGCTTTTCGTTGCGGACGATGATTTCAGGCGCCTTCAATTCCAGCAGGCGCTTCAACCGGTTGTTACGGTTGATCACGCGGCGATACAGGTCGTTCAAGTCGGACGTGGCGAAACGGCCGCCGTCGAGCGGCACGAGCGGACGCAGTTCCGGCGGCAGCACCGGCAGCACTTCCAGCACCATCCAGTCCGGCTTGATGCCCGAACGCTGGAATGCCTCGAGCACTTTCAGGCGCTTCGCGTACTTCTTGATCTTCGCTTCCGAACCCGTGTTCTTGAGTTCGGTACGAAGCACTTCGACTTGCTCGTCGATGTTGATCGCGCGCAGCAACTCACGAACGCCTTCCGCGCCCATCTCAGCACGGAACTCGTCGCCGTACTCTTCGACCTTGTTGTAGTAATCCTCTTCGGTCATGATCTGCCGCGCTTTCAGCGGCGTCATGCCCGGTTCGATCACCACGTACGCTTCGAAATACAGCACGCGTTCGATGTCCCGCAGCGTCATGTCGAGCACCATGCCCAGACGCGACGGCAGCGACTTCAAGAACCAGATGTGCGCAACCGGCGAGGCCAGTTCAATGTGGCCCATCCGTTCGCGACGCACCTTGGCGAGCGTGACTTCAACGCCGCACTTTTCGCAGATCACGCCACGGTGTTTCAGGCGCTTGTACTTGCCGCACAGGCACTCGTAGTCCTTGATCGGGCCAAAAATCTTGGCGCAGAACAGGCCGTCGCGTTCCGGCTTGAAGGTCCGGTAGTTGATGGTTTCAGGCTTCTTCACTTCGCCGAAGGACCACGAACGGATCTTGTCCGGCGAGGCCAGACCGATCTTGATCGCGTCAAAAACTTCAGGTTGTTGGACTTGCTTGAATAGATCGAGCAGAGCTTTCATTGCGTCTCTCCAGTAGTCCGATTAGTTCCGGTCCAGGTCGATGTCGATACCGAGCGACCGGATTTCCTTCACCAACACATTGAACGACTCAGGCATGCCGGCGTCGATCACGTGGTCACCCTTGACCAGGTTTTCATACACCTTGGTACGACCGGCCACGTCATCCGACTTCACAGTCAGCATTTCTTGCAGCACATACGAAGCGCCGTACGCTTCGAGCGCCCACACTTCCATCTCACCGAAACGCTGGCCACCGAACTGCGCCTTACCACCCAGCGGCTGCTGCGTGACGAGCGAGTATGGACCGGTCGAACGAGCGTGCATCTTGTCGTCGACCAAGTGATGCAGTTTCAGGTAGTGCATGTAGCCCACCGTGACCGTCCGTTCGAACGGTTCACCCGTGCGGCCGTCGCTCAACTGCACCTGGTTCTTCGACTTCGTCATGCCCAACTGCTTCGCGATGTCGTCCGGGAACGCGAGATCCAGCGCACGCGTCATTTCGCCTTCCGTCGCGCCGTCGAACACCGGCGTAGCAAAAGGAACGCCTTCGCGCAGGTTCTTCGCCAGTTCGACGATTTCGTCGTCGGTGAAGTTTTCCAGCTCTTCCTTACGCCCTGACTCGTTGTAGATCTTGTTCAGGAAGATGCGCAGCTCTTCGATCTTCGTCTGACGCTGCAGCATTTCGCCGATACGCCATCCCAGACCCTTCGCGGCCCAGCCCAGATGCACTTCGAGAATCTGACCCACGTTCATCCGTGACGGCACGCCGAGCGGATTCAGCACGACGTCGGCAGGACGGCCATCCGCCATGTACGGCATGTCTTCGATCGGCACGATCTTCGACACCACACCCTTGTTACCGTGACGGCCGGCCATCTTGTCGCCCGG
>NZ_JBAUSA010000217.1:0-1755 GCF_049581465.1 Caballeronia sp.
GGCGAACGGTGGTTTGGTTTACGATTCGGCCGAAAGCGGACGCATTGAGCTCACTTTGAGCTGTTGTCGGGCATGACCCATCTGGGAAATCGGCTCCGTTCGTCTTATCATCTACCGAATGCCAAAGCGGAGCGCACGATGAGTGAAGGCCATTGGCAACTGGAAGGCAGCGCGGCAGAGCTTTTCCAGCGTTACCTCGTGCCCGCGATCACCTTGAAGTGGGCGGAAGATCTCGTTCGTCGCGCCCAACGTCGAACGGGCGAGCTGGTACTGGACGTTGCTTGCGGCACCGGGGTCGTGGCTCGCTTGGCTGCAACGAAAGTAAGGCCGGGACAAGTCACGGGTCTCGACCTGAACGCCGGGATGCTGACCGTTGCCCGAAGTCTTCCAAACGATGGCGCCCCGATTAACTGGACAGAGGGTAGCGCGCTCGACATGCCATTTCCGTCCGGTCATTTCGACGCAGTTCTCTGTCAGCAAGGTCTCCAATTCTTCCCGAACCAACCAGGAGCACTGCGCGCACTGCGCCGTGTGCTGCGCGAGGGCGGACGGGCTGCCCTCAGCGTGTACAGCCCCATCGAACGGACGCCGGGAGCGAACGCATTTGTGCAGGCGCTCGATCAAGTGCTGGGGCCAGAAGCTTCGCAGATCAAACGCGGCGAACATTCCTTTGCGAACCCGGGGCAACTTGAGAGCCTGCTGCGCGACGCCGGCTTCGGCACCGTCGTTGTCTCGACTGTCCAGCAAACGCTCGTGTTTCCTACTGTGCCCGACTACGTCCGCTTCCAGTTAATCGCGACGCCGATGACGATACTCCTCAAAGACAAGACCGAGCCCGAGCGTCAGTCGATTTTTCATCGGTCGCTTCCGCGGCTGCAACCTTATCGACTCCCCCCATGCTCAATGGCGGCAAGTTCGCGTTCCCGCAGGAGGCGTACGTTGCTATTGCGCGGCCTTCTGACGATGTAGGTTGATTGCCCTTCTGCGACCTCCGGCGATGTCCGCTTTTCGGTCCATGAGGGCGGACATCAGTCGGCCAGCCGCTTAGGGAGTACACGGCCTAGGATATGATTGCGCCGAGGCATCAGACACCGATCACGCGTTGACGCGTGGCGGTGCTTTATCACTGAGGCAGGGGGCTGGCCGGAATCGGCTTACGCCGCCGCAATCCGCGGCGAACCGCCTACTCTATTCCTCGTGGAGCATGACCTCAAGAAACACGTCTGCGCGGTTTCATTTATTCACCCGGTGCACCACGCGACGCCATACTCGGTTGAGCTGCATAAATTCGTGTGAGGATGACGATGATCGCGAGCGTCCCGCAATACGCCACGACCTGAAGCACCGAAGGCTGGTCAGAATAGCCGATCAAAGTGCGCAATACCCGACCGAACAGACTCGAATCGGAAAGAATGGCGGAGGTGTCCCATGCCGTCTGGGTCAGCATTGTGAGAACCCCGGCCTGCTGCAGGAAGAGGACGGCCTGAGCCGCGAGCCCTGCAGCGAGAAGGCTGATCAGGGCCGTCGTGACAGCAAATATGCGACGTTGGGGGATCGTGACGAGCCCCAAATAGGTGAGCGCGGTGACGCCCACGCCCGCGAAGATAGCAAGCAGCGAACCCATCAAAAGTTCGATCGTTGTCGAGTCGTCCGACGCAGCAAGACCATACATGAACAACGCGACCTCGGAGCCTTCGCGCATAACCGCAATCGCGCAAACAATGCCTAGCGCCGCGATCGAGCGAGTGCCCGTAC
>NZ_JBAUSA010000218.1:0-2093 GCF_049581465.1 Caballeronia sp.
TAAGCAAGAAAATCCGACTTAAGCAGAACGACCACGCTAGCAGAAGGACTCAATGTTAGCCCCACACTCGCCGCGAGCAGCACCCCTCTAGCCGACCCACCCGAACTCCCGCCAGCGCCGCGCCCCACCGCGCCCCTTGGCTCTACTGGATTTTTGCCTGCTTGCGCAAATTTTCCTCGAACGCCTGCAACTTCTCCTGCGCGATCTGCTGTGAAATCTGCGCCTTGACCTGCTCCAACGGCGGCGGAGCCACATCGCGAACATCATCCAGACGAATAATGTGCCAGCCGAACTGCGTCTTCACCGGCGTATCCGTCATCTCACCCTTCTTCAACTTCTCCGCCGCGGCGCCAAACTCCGGCACATAAGCCTGCGGACTCGACCAGTCCAGATCGCCACCGTTCTTACCCGATCCCGGATCCTTCGAGTACTGCTTGGCCAAATCCTCAAAACTCGCCCCAGCCTTGATCTTCGCAATCAGATCCTTAGCCTGCGCTTCATCCTCGACCAAAATGTGATGCAGGTGATATTCCTTGCCACCGCCTGCCTGCTTCACCATGTCGTCGTAGCGCGCCTTGATCTCGGCATCGGTCGGAGCATTGTTCTTCACGAAATCTTCAATCAACGCACGCAACACCACCGTCTGCTGTGCAACCGCAACTTGCGCCTTGACGTCAGGACGCGCCGGGATACCGCGCCGCGCCGCTTCCTGCATCAGGATTTCACGGTTCACCAGCTCTTGACGCACAGCCGCCTGCAATGCCGGCGTGTCCTGCTGGCCCTGCTGAACCAACTGCGCGACAAGCGCATCGACACGCGCCTTCGGAATCGGCGTGCCGTTCACCACGGCAATATTTTGCGCAAAAGCAGGCGCCGCCGCGAACGCGGCCAGCACCACCAGGAGACGGGTGTTCTTTAAATTCATCGATAAGTCCTGATCAGGCAACGAAGGGCTGGAAGTGACGAAAAGCTAACGATAAACGCTGAATCGAAAAACGCGGCTACTTGAACTGTTCAGCGAATTCTTCAGGCGTAAAGGCCTTGATGGCGAGCGCGTGAATACCCTCCCGCAACTCGTCAGCCAGCGCATCATACACCAGCCGGTGCCGCGCCACGCGTGGCTTCCCGGCGAATCGAGCCGCAACAATGGTCACCGTGTAATGGCTTCCCGAAGACGCACCTGCATGCCCCGCATGGGCAGCGCTGTCATCGTCAATGTGAACGGATTCGGCTTCCAGCGCAGCGTTCAACCGCGCTTCGAGATACACGATCTTGCCCTCGGCCGATGCGTCAAGAAAGCTCATTTTGATTCATCCTCTTTCACATGCTTCGCCAGCCACAAACTCTGCGCGACGATAAACGCGAGCAAGCAACCGGTCGCTCCGAAGAGCTTGAAATTGACCCATTGGTCGGTGGTGTAATTGAACGCCACGAACAAATTGACCACGCCGAGAATCGCGAAAAACACGGCCCAGGCAATGTTCAGTTGTCCCCAAACCCGGTGCGGCAAGACGATCTGTTTGCCCATCATCGCTTCGATGAGATTCTTGTTGAAGCCGACCTGCGACACGATCAGCGCGACCGCAAACAGCCAATAGAGCGCCGTGGGTTTCCACTTGATGAAGGTGTCGTTATGCAGCACGAGCGTCGCACCGCCGAACACTACGACTACGCCGAGGCTGACCCACAACATGGGATCGACCTTGCGATGGCGGAACGCCACCCACGCGATCTGCACGAGCGTGGCGCCGATCGCGACGGCCGTTGCCGTGTAAATGCCCCAGATCTTGAAAGTTACGAAGAAGAGGATGATCGGAAACAGATCGAACAGAAATTTCATGTCGGCGACGAGAAGGGGATCGATGTTGAAAGCAGGAAAGCGCCGTCCGTAGACCGGATACTACCGGTTGCGGATGGCGCCTAAAGGGTGAATCAGCGGGTGGATAACGACGAAATCCACCCCCAGAACCGCTTGCCCTACGCTTACTTGGGTTCGAATTGTAGCGCAGCCGAGTTGATGCAGTAGCGCAGACCGGTCGGCGCGGGGCCGTCCTCGAAAACGTGGCCCAGATGCGCGCCGCAGTTCTTGCACT
>NZ_JBAUSA010000219.1:0-8302 GCF_049581465.1 Caballeronia sp.
TAATTGCAAAATAGATGGAAATTTGTCGTGTCGATTTGGGCGGTGTGGATCCGATCGCCGCGATGTTAGCGTGCATCGATAGCGCGTTGTGTTAGCGCGTTATTAGCGAGTCCACTGGTCGCGGTTCTGCTTTCTTGCGACCGTTTTCGGGCGATGCCGCGGCATAGCGCCCCAGATCACCTGTATCGACGAGAACTCATGCCGCATCGAACCCCTTCGAAGGCGCGAACGTTCTACAATGGCCGCTGTTTTTTCGACCTGAGCTTTTATGCGCAATACTTATCGTCCCCGTCTCACGCGGGCGATCGCCGCCGCTGCCGCGTTGATCGCCACTGCTTGCATCGTTGCGCCTGCCTGGGCGAACAACGTCATCGTGTTGAATTCCGGCGAGGCCACGCTCAGTCTGATCGATGAGACAACGCGCCAGGTCGTTGCCAAGATCCCAACGGGCAAGGAGCCGCATCATTTGATGGCGACGCCGGATAATTCGTCGTTGATTGTCGCGAATTCGGTATCCAACAACCTGATGTTCATCGACCCGAAGACGGGCAAGCTGCAGCGTTGGGTGGAGAACATCGAGGATCCTTATCAGATCGGGTTCTCGCCGGACAACAAGTGGTTTGTTTCGACCGGGTTGCGTCTGGACCGAGTGGATATTTACCATTACGACGGCACGAACATTTCGATCGCCAAGCGGTTGCCGCTGGCGGTCATGCCCAGTCACATTGCCTTCACGAACGACAGCAAGACGGCATTCATTTCGCTGCAGGTTTCGGGCGAAGTCGCCGCGATCGATCTCGCGACTCAAGCGATCAAGTGGAAGATGAAGGTCGGCAACGTACCGGCCGGACTATGGATGACCCCGAACGACAAATACCTCTTGGTCGGTATTACCGGATCGGACTACGTCGCGGTCGTCGACTGGCGTACGCAAAAAATTATCAAATCGATCAAGACGGGCAATGGTGCCCACAACTTCCGCTCTTTGGCGGACAGCAAGCACGTGGCCGTGTCTAACCGGGTAGCCAGTACGATCAGCATCATCGACGAAGATACGCTGACGAATGTGGGCGACATCACCGGATTGATGCCGGGTCCTGATGACATGGAACTGTCCGCCGATAAACGCTATCTTTGGGTGACGTTCCGGTTTGCCAAGCATATTGGCATCATTGATCTAACGACCAAGAAGTTGATTCAGACGATCGCAGTAGGTAGGTCGCCGCACGGGATCTACTTTTTTGACCGTGCGCCGGTCACCGGGCCCAATGGCGGATAAGCTGCATCATGTTGGCGGCCGGGCCGTGATTCACTAGCAAGCAGCACCCCGTAGCGGAGCACCATGTTTGATTCGATCCTCTCTCTTCTCGATAACTTCGTTTCGACCGTACAGACGTTGCTGTATGTCGACGTGGTGCAGCCGGTTTTGTTCAAAGTCGGGTTGATGGGCTACGACGAGGACACGTTCGACGCGCTGTATTGGGTCATCGTGGGCGTCCTTGAGGTTGCTGTGATGTATGCGATCCTGCGGCCGCTCGAAGCGCTGCGCCCGGCCGAAACGTGGCCGGACCGTAAGGCCGTGCGTGTGGACGTGATCTACACGTGGATCGTAAAGCTGGGCATCCTGAACCTGTTCTTTTTCTTCACCTTTCAGCCGCTCTTCGATAATGTCCAAGGCTGGCTGCGGTTGCACAATATCGCCAACGTCGACCTGGACAACCTTTGGCCCGGCGTGACGTCCCAGCCGCTGGTTGCGTTCGCCATCTATTTCGTTGTGCTCGATTTTGCAGGCTATTGGTACCATCGGATGGAACACCGGATTGGCATCTGGTGGGAGTTGCACGCGGTTCATCACAGCCAGCAAAAAATGTCGCTGTGGTCGGACGATCGCAACCATCTGCTTGATCTCGTCCTTCAAGCCGGCTTCTTCGCGGCGGTCGCACTGGTGATCGGCGTGCAACCGTCACAGTTTGTCGTGCTTGTTGCCATCACGAACCTGATGCAAAGTGTCCAGCACGCCAATATCCGGATGTATTACGGCTGGCTCGGCGAGCGGTTGCTGGTGAGCCCGACGTTCCATCGGCGCCACCATGCAATTGGCTACGGACACGAGGGCACGGTATACGGATGCAACTTTGGGGTTGTGTTGCCGTGGTGGGACATGCTGTTCAAAAGCGCGGCATGGAATCGTGAAATCGAACCGACCGGTATTCGCGATCAGCTCACCGTGAACGACGTGCCCGGCCGCAACTACGGCGACGGTTTCTTCGAGCAGCATTGGCTTGCGTTCAAGCGTATCGGCCAGCGGATCGCATCGCGCAGGGCCTCCAGCCCGCCTGATCGGGATGCCGATGCAACGGCTGTCTGAGCCCAATCCGTTCTTCTTGCCTTGTCGCAATGGGTAGTAGGTAGGTCAACTCGCCGGCGCTCAGCCGGCGTTTTCGTCTCTCCTCTTCGCGTTAGCCATCTGGCCGAGCAGCGGTCAATGGGCCGACTGGTTTATCCTGTCTTCTTTCCCCTGCAAACGGTCCCTGCATGAATGACTTGTTGCGCTCGTTCGTGCGCGCGCTCGCGAACGCTTTCCACCCGAGAATGCTGTGGCTGACGTTTATGCCATTTGCGGTCGCGTCCGTCGCGTGGGGTGCGCTCTTGTGGTTCTTCTGGCAGACCCTGACCGGCGCTGCCCGTGACTGGCTCGACAGTTGGGCGTTCACGTCGTATCTGTACCGGCTCTTCGATTCGGTCGGGTTTTCGTCGCTGCACGCGGTCATTGCACCGTTTTTCATCGTGATCATGGCGATACCGCTGATTGTCGTGACGGTGTTATTGCTGATTGCGACGCTTTCCATGCCGTCGGTGCTGGCGTTGCTCACGGGGCGACAGTACGCATCGCTTGAGATGCGCCGTGGCGGTTCCTGGTATGGAAGTCTTGGACACTCAATCGTCACGACCATCGTGTGCCTGGTGTTGCTGGTCGTGACGTTACCGTTATGGTTGATCCCGCCATTTTTCGCGATAATTCCGCCGCTGCTATGGGGATGGCTCACCTATCGCGTGATGACCTATGACGCGCTTGCGTTGCACGCGAGCCCGGACGAGCGGCGCGCCATCATGCGGCGAGCGCGTTGGCCGCTATTGGGTATTGGCGTGATCAGCGGCTTACTCGGGTCCTTGCCGACCATGCTGTGGGCGTGGTCGGTCTGGTTGTTGCCGTTGTTTCCGGTTGTCGCTGCGGCGACCATCTGGATTTACGCATTCATTCTCGTATTTACGGCGCTTTGGTTTGCGCACTATTGCCTGCATGCGCTCCATCGCATGCGCGCAGATGCTGCGGTTCCGCTGCCTCCGCTGAGCGGATCCGGCGAGCCAGCCGAGCTTCGGATTTCCAGCTAACTTTCCAGAGAAGGGAGCTTTCATGGGCTTTGGCGCGATCATCATCGGCGATGAAATCTTGTCCGGTCGCAGGACCGACAAGCATCTGCCAAAAATTATCGAATTGCTGTCCGCGCGCGGGTTGGCGCTTGACTGGGCGGAATATATCGGCGACGACCGCGAACGCATTACCGCGACACTCAAGCGGGCTTTTGCGTCGGGGGATGCCGTGTTTTCAACCGGTGGAATTGGTGCAACGCCTGACGATCACACGCGGCAATGCGCGGCTGCGGCACTGGGCGTGCCGCTCGAACTGCACCCGGAAGCCGCCGAGCTGATCCGTACGCGGATACGCGAGGTGGCGGGGGACAAGCCAGTGGACCTCGACTTACCCGAAAACCTGCATCGCTTGAACATGGGCACCTTTCCGAAGGGCGCGAGCATCATTCCGAACAGCTACAACCGGATCCCTGGCTTTTCAATCGCCAACGCCCATTTCGTCCCGGGCTTTCCCGTCATGGCGTGGCCAATGATCGAGTGGGTGCTGGATACGAAATACGCGGATCTGCATCACGCCAACCCTTATGTCGAGCGCTCGGTGCTGGTCTTTGGGCTGCCTGAATCGCGTGTCACGCCGTTGATGGAATCGATCGAACGCGAATTCGCGGGCGTGCGTGTTTTCAGTCTGCCAAGCGTCGGCGACATCGCGCGCGGGGCCGTCTACGAACGCGCTCACATCGATCTGGGTGTCAAGGGCGAGCCCGACGCCGCGAACGCCGCGTTCGTCAGGCTGCGCGAAGGCGTGACGGCGCTCGGTGGCGAGATCGTGGAAAACGAACCGGGCGGAACGGACTAAACGCGGATTAAATGCGCCCTCCGTGCCGCTACAACCCGGGCTCACGCACCGATCCATGGTAGGCCGCGAAAGCACCATCCGGACACGGTTTTGCGATGGCCTTGCCCGTCCTTGTCGCCTTCAAAACCCTCCAGCAGGTCGAAGGCTTTCGTAAAGCCTTCTTTTTGAGCGACCACCGCCGCCAGCTTTGAACGCGCGGCGCTGCGGCAAAGAAAGAGGATGGGCGTGTCAGGGGTGGCAACCTCGCGGAGTTGCTCGATGAATGCGGCGTTCGGCACAGAGCCGGGATAGTGGATCCACTCGATGTGCGAGTACTGCGCGGTATCGATGGCAGGACGTCCTACCCAGTCGAGTTCGGCCCGCGTGCGTACGTCCACGAGACGCACGGATGGATCGAGTTGGAGAAGCTCGAACGCTTCGGCAGGAAGAAAGCCGCCGGCGTACGGCAACTGATTTTCTGCGGCGCGATTTACGGCCTGCGCATTCAACTGCTCGAGGGTGCTCATGGATCGTCTCCAATCGGACATTTTAATGAGTCATTCTAGCTTGGGCGCTCCCACAGGGGCTGGCGCGGGCGTTGGTGGCGTCCTGGCAGGACACCAACGTGGTGCGGGGCGTTCAAATCGCCCCGAATCAGTGCTAACGTAGTGGACTGTTTTGCTGAGTGCACAAATGTTGTGCACGATCATGCTGAACGATTTAAGTAAACCGTTTCCAGGGTCGAGTCTCTTTCCCCGAAAATGTATGTAGCTTCAACTGCTTAGCGCAACAATGGTGCACTTGGCATGGAAGCTGCTTTTGAGTTTGCCGATGGTTTCGAATCGGTTGGGCGGCGAATCAACGTTCGTCGACACTTGTTAATCAGGAGAAGGTAATGAGCAAATCCGTGGCCGACGTCATGCAACTCGTCAAGGACGAGGACGTCAAGTTTGTCGATTTCCGTTTCACCGACACGCGCGGTAAAGAACAACACGTTTCGGTGCCGGTTTCGGCATTCGATGAAGACAAATTTGAAAGCGGCCACGCTTTCGACGGTTCGTCGATCGCTGGCTGGAAGGGCATCGAAGCATCGGACATGCTGCTGATTCCGGATGCGGACACGGCTTTTGTCGACCCGTTCTATGAAGAATCCACGCTCGTCTTGACGTGCGACGTCGTGGAACCGTCGGATGGCAAGGGCTACGAACGTGACCCGCGCTCGCTCGCGAAGCGCGCTGAAGCGTATCTGAAGAGCTCGGGCCTGGGCGACGCAGCCTTCTTCGGTCCGGAACCGGAATTCTTCATTTTCGACTCGGTACGCTGGAGCGCTGACCAGTCGGGCTGCTTCGTGAAGATCGGTTCGGAAGAAGCACCGTGGTCGTCGTCAATGGATTTCGAAGGCGGTAACACAGGTCACCGTCCGGGTACGAAGGGCGGCTATTTCCCGGTTCCACCCGTCGACACGTTCCAGGACATCCGTTCGGAAATGTGCCTGCTACTCGAACAGATCGGCATCCCGGTCGAAGTGCACCACCACGAAGTTGCCGGTCAGGGTCAGAACGAAATCGGCACCAAGTTCTCGACGCTGGTTCAACGCGCCGACTGGACGCAACAACTGAAGTACATCGTCCATAACGTGGCGCACACGTACGGCAAGACGGCGACGTTCATGCCGAAGCCAGTCGTGGGCGACAACGGCTCGGGCATGCACGTTCACCAGTCGATCTGGAAGGACGGCAAGAACCTGTTCGCTGGTGACGGCTATGCAGGCCTGTCGGAATTCGCGCTGTTCTACATCGGCGGCATCATCAAGCATGCTCGCGCGCTGAACGCGATCACGAACCCGTCGACGAACTCGTACAAGCGTCTCGTGCCGCACTTCGAAGCACCGGTGAAGCTCGCCTATTCGGCGAAGAACCGCTCGGCTTCGATCCGCATTCCGCACGTGCCGAATCCGAAGGGTCGCCGTATCGAAACGCGTTTCCCGGATCCGATGGCGAACCCGTACCTGTGTTTCTCGGCGCTGATGATGGCCGGCCTGGACGGTGTCCAGAACAAGATCCACCCGGGCGAAGCTGCTGACAAGAACTTGTACGACTTGCCGCCGGAAGAAGACGCGAAGATCCCGACCGTATGTTCGGGCCTGGACCAGGCGCTTGACGCGCTCGACGCAGATCGCGCGTTCCTGACGGTCGGCGGCGTGTTCACCGATTCGATGATCGACGCGTATATCGAACTGAAGACGACCGAATTGCAGCGCTATCGCCAGGCTGTGCATCCGATCGAGTTCGAAATGTACTACTCGCTGTAAGCGCGATACATGGCGCGCGCACTTCGTCTCGCTACTGGACGAAGCGCGCTGCCAGCCACGCCACAGAGTGTCAGGTGAAATAAAGAGGGACGGCGCAACGCACGGCGCGCCGTCCCTTTTTTAATCGCCGACTATTCTCCTGACAAGTTTCTTGACCGGGTCTCATTGCACGATGGTTCTCAAGAATCTCATCAAGGCAAGAAGAAGTCCTCCCGACAATTCCTTGTCCGACGACGCCACGCTCGTCGCCACGGGTTTGCTGCCTGGAATGGAAGCGTTGCCCACGGTCGTACTCGTGCTGGCAAAGACGACGCTCAAGATTGCGTTCGCCAATCCGTCGGCGGAAGCCATGCTGGAGCGTTCGCGCAAGCAATTGACGCAAACCGCATGGCCTGAACTGTTCGCCAACGCAGACGAGCTGGTGACGACCATCGCGTCCATCGCCGATAACCGTTTCAACGCAACGCATGTCGACGCCGTGCTCGAACGCCCCGGGCGCGAGTCGCTACACGTCCATGCGGTCATCGCCTATCTGGAAGTTGCACCGGATTATGTGCTGCTCGAATTATTCGAAAACGAGCGCCATCTGCGCACGGACCGTGAGGAGCGCATTCACGATCTGACCGCAGTGAACAAACAATTGATTCGCAACCTGGCGCACGAGATCAAGAATCCGCTGGGTGGGATTCGTGGTGCAGCGCAGTTGCTCGAGTTCGAACTTGGCGCGCGTGAACGCGACGAGTTGAGAGAGTACACGCAGGTCATCATCAAGGAGTCGGACCGGTTGCAAACCCTGGTCGACCGCTTGCTGGAACCGCATCGGCATCCGCACATCGTGGGCGACGTGAACATTCACGAAGTGTGTGAGCGTGTCCGCGCCGTGATTCTTGCGGAGTTTCCGCGCGGCCTCACGCTGGAGCGCGATTACGACGTGAGCGTGCCGGACTTGCGCGGCGACAAGGAGCAGTTGATTCAGGCACTGCTCAATATCGTACGCAATGCAGCGGAAGCGTTGCGCGAACGGATTTCGCAAGGCGACGCGCGCATCGAGTTGCGCACGCGCGTTGCGCGCAAGGTCACGATCGGCAAGAAATTACATAAACTGGCATTGGACTTGCATGTCACGGACAACGGCCCGGGCATTCCAGAGGAAATTCGCGATCGTATCTTTTATCCGCTCGTTTCGGGCCGGGAGGACGGGAGCGGACTGGGCCTTACGCTGGCGCAGACTTTCGTGCAGCAGCACGACGGTGCGATCGACGTCGAGAGCAAGCCAGGTTGCACTGAGTTCAAGATCCTGTTGCCGTTCGAAGGCTGACCTAATATCACAACGACCTGACACGAGGTTCAACGCCCATCGCGGCATCCACGCAGCAACGCGTCCAAGCCTGACTGATTCAACGGGCTTGAACCGAACCACACGAAGACTTCTCGCCGAACCATATGAAGCCGATCTGGATAGTAGACGACGACCAATCCATCCGCTGGGTGCTTGAAAAAGCGCTCGCAAGAGAGAACTTCGCGACCCGCAGTTTTTCCGGCGTCCGCGATGCGCTCGCCGCGCTCGAACAGGAAAGCCCGCAAGTGCTTGTGTCCGACATCCGCATGCCGGGTGGTTCGGGACTTGACTTGCTGCAAACCGTGCGCGACAAATTGCCCGGGCTGCCGGTCATCATCATGACGGCGTTCTCGGATCTCGACAGCGCGGTTGCCGCGTTTCAGGGTGGCGCGTTCGAATATCTCGCGAAACCGTTCGATGTCGACAAGGCAGTCGAACTGATCCG
>NZ_JBAUSA010000220.1:0-1782 GCF_049581465.1 Caballeronia sp.
CGCTCAAGCTACGGATTCCGAATGCCGATTTGAAATTGACCGTTTTCGATTCTTGAGTGCCCAGGGGCGTGTGGCACTCTGGTTAAGCACAACACTTTCCGCATTTGGGAGCCGTTCCGCATGTCCACCGCACTTCAATTCACCGTCGATCAACAGCCGAGTCATCTGCAACTCGTGATGCCATCTGGCCTTACTGCAGAACAACATGATCAGGTCGTCTCGCTAACAGAGAGCGTCCGCATCTCGAAGCACCAAGCAACGAGGGCGGTCCTTAACATCGCGGTTTGCATTTCAAAGCTCAAGGAAATTATTCCTGAATCAACGGCGTTTTTCGAGCACTGCGCGAATGCCTTCGGCTACAGCCGGAGCAACGTCTACCGTCTGATCGGTATCGCGGGACTGGTCCAGGAGAGGTTCACTGAGGCTGATGGCCATTTGCCTGCCTACCTCCACAACATCAAAATGAATGTCTTCACGCTGCTCGGTGCTGAACCTGAACTCAGCGAAAGCGCCGTTGATGCGATAAAGCAAGCCGCATCCAAAGGGTCGCTCTCCAAGGGAGACGTAGAGGATCTCCTCGCCAAGATGCGCGAGCAGGTCGTCCAGACGCTCGAGCAAAAGTCGAACGAACTACTCGAAATGCAGGGAACACTGCAAAACACCACGGCACAACTCGAAGAAGCGCAACGCCTCCTGGCGAAAGAGTCCGCACGCGCCGACAAGACGGAGATCTATCTTCGCGACCGCGAGGCGACTATCTCAAGAAAAGACACCGAACTCAACGCCCTCCTCGATGACTTCAACAACGCCGAAGCCGCATTGAACGAGTTGCGCGCAAAACCGACCGCTTACTGTGGTCGCTGCCAGGTCCCGCTAGTCGTGCGGTCGCATTACCGTGAAGTCGCCTGCGACCACTGCCAGAAGATAAGCTCCGACCGCCGCCCAAGTGTTGCCGTACTTAACGATTTGCTTCCGATAGATCCACGCGCCGGTACAGATGCTTTCGCAACCGTTGAACAGGTCCCTCGTTGACATTCCGCACTGAGCGAGTTCTGGGAGATGGATTGAATTTATTTGCATCTCTCCATAGTCTACCGATACGTTCAAATTGCGATTCGTTGCCCACGGCTTGTTCCCGATTTCCACTATCGCAATCGAGCGAAGGATGATGGGATTCACCCGATGAAAGACCGCAGCATTATCACTGCTTAGTCCTACAAAGAAGTCCGCATGTTTGAGCCAGCGCGCTCAGGAGCGCAATGTCCCCGGTCTGATCCTCCGCACCGTTGGGAATGTGGTTCCACACCAGGCCTATGCCTTGTTCAGCGTCCTTGTCGATGCAGATCACCCTGTAGCCTTTCTCTTTCAGGAAACTGATCACCTCTCGCCAGCCCTTCGGCTTATTCCAGCGCTTGCACCGCGTCGAGGCCTTCGTCGCGATGCAGACATATTTATCAGGGATCGGACGGCTGTAGTCGGACAGATGAATCTTGGGCGGCGCCTCGCTCTCCGACACGCCCGGAATCCGGGCGGCTGCGCGGTGCAGCCCGACCTGCCGAAAATCTACCGGCTAATGAACATTGTTTTTATCGTCCCACAAAAGCCCCATCCGTTAAGTGGCGTAGTAATCCCCCGCGTTCACGTCCTCGAACGTGATGAAGCGGATAAAACAGGTTGCATACCGCCCACACCCGATATCGCCCTCCCAATACACGACGTAGCGATCGCCTTGCTTTGCCGATCCACGTGCCCCCTTTACTTTGACCGGTTTTAAGCTAACAC
>NZ_JBAUSA010000221.1:0-2561 GCF_049581465.1 Caballeronia sp.
AAGATATACGCGACGAGCAGGTAACCCGGAATGTGCACGCGGCCGAAATAGAAGCCCCAGTGCGCGGGAAACAGGTGCCGCGAATAAAACGCAAGCAGCATCACCGCGAGTCCCATCATGATGCCGACCGGCAGTACGGACAGCGACTTCTTCAACGGTACGCGGGCAGCCGCGAGAATTGCGCCAACCGCCACCCCCACCGCGATGATCGCCTGGAGAATGGCTGCTTCGGATAACGACATGCCCAGCGACACCTCCGCCCATTTCAGGACGATGAATTGCAGCGTCGCGCCGGCTCCCCAGAACAGCGTAGTCACGGCGAGCGATATCTGGCCGAGCTTGTCGTGCCATAACGCGTTGAAACAATCGGCGAAATCGGTGATCAGCTTGATCGGCCGGTGTTCCTGCTTCGGATAGCGCGCGCCCGTGTCGGGAATGCGAAGGTTGAAAATGGCCGCGACTATATACATCAGCACAATCACGAGCATTGCGGCTTCGGCGGGGGTATCGATCTTGGGGATATGCAGGCTAAGCAGGTGCGACGCAATGTGGGGGCTGATCAACGCGCCGCCCATCACGGTGCCAAGGATGATGGAGCCGACCGTGGTGCCTTCAATCCAGCCGTTCGCGGCGACCAGACGGTCGGCGGGTAGCAGTTCGGTGAGGATGCCGTATTTCGCCGGCGAGTAAGCCGCGGCGCCGAACCCGACAATGCCGTAGGCGAGTAACGGATGCGCACCGATGAGCATGGTGAGACAGCCAACCACCTTGATCGAATTGGTGATAAACATCACGTGGCCCTTGGGCCGGGAATCCGCGAAGGCGCCAACGAAGGCGGCCAGGACGACGTACGACAGCACAAAAAACAGCTTGAGCAGCGGCGTCATCCAGTTCGGAGCGTGAAGATCTTTCAGCAGTGCGATCGCAGCGATCAGAAGAGCGTTGTCGGCCAGCGAAGAAAAAAACTGCGCGGCCATGATGGTGTAAAAACCGTTTTTCATCTGATCCGAGGCTAGTCCGCACTGCGAGTGATTCGCCCCCTTCGCGCACGGCGCGCTGAAGCTCGCGTCCGGGTCGCACTCGGGCTCCCGTTCAGGCAGTTTCCGTTCGAAATGGGTTGTGTGCTCGGCTTTATAACACGAAAATAGGCTCATTCTGACTAGCAGTAACCTGCATCGCGGGCCGCAAGCGGTTTTGCCGCGGTGCTGCCAGACTGCGGGGAATCCGTAAGATATTGATTCTCAAGGTCTGTCATCTCGAAATTGCGTCCGCGCGTGCACTTTTTTGCATTTTCAACAATCTGCTGCAATTCGGGCCAGTGCATGACCGCCTTCCAGACTTCAGGACCGGCTGTAGACTCCGCTAAGGGAGCCCCTGAAGCTGTCCCCGAGCCGCTCGTAAATAGCAAACCGCAGCCTCCCGCTTAATCACCAGCGTTAATCACTCGAACTCCCATGCCGCGCCCCTTATCAGCCACGATCCACACCGCAGCACTCGCCAACAATCTCGCCGTCGCCCGCCGTCACGCGCCGAAATCCAAGATTTGGGCCGTGGTCAAGGCCAACGCCTATGGCCATGGTCTTTCTCGCGCGTTCCCCGGATTGCGCGCAACCGACGGTTTCGGCCTTCTCGACCTTGAGGAAGCAGTGAAGCTGCGTGAACTGGGCTGGGCCGGACCGATCCTGTTGCTGGAAGGTTTTTTCCGTCCCACGGACATCGATGTGATCGATCGCTACAGCCTCAGCACAGCCGTGCATTGCGACGAACAATTACGCATGCTGGAAATGGCGCGGCTATCCAAGCCGGTCAATATCCAGTTGAAGATGAACAGTGGCATGAACCGGCTGGGCTATACGCCGGAACGTTTTCGCGCCGCATGGGAGCGCGCGCGGGCAGTGCAGGGCGTGGGCCAGATCACGCTAATGACGCATTTCGCCGATGCCGACGGTCCTCGCGGGGTCGACTATCAATTGGAGGCATTCGAGCGCGGCGCGGAAGGCATCGCGGGCGCGCGCAGTCTGGCCAATTCGGCAGCCACGCTGTGGCATCCTGCGTCGCATTTCGATTGGGTGCGACCGGGCATCATCTTGTACGGCGCATCGCCGTCGGGCAAAACCGCCGATATCGCCAACACCGGCCTGCGTCCGGCCATGACGCTTGCGTCCGAGTTGATCGGCGTGCAATCGGTGGCTGCGGGACAGACGGTCGGCTATGGCTCCCTATTTGCAGCCACGGCTCCTATGCGGATCGGTGTAGTGGCGTGCGGCTACGCGGACGGTTATCCTCGGATTGCGCCGGACGGCACGCCGGTTATCGTCGATGGCGTGATGACGCGGGTGATCGGACGCGTATCGATGGACATGCTGACCGTTGATTTGACGCCGTGCCCGAACGCGGGAATTGGGGCGCGCGTGGAATTGTGGGGGCCGAAACTGCCCATCGACGACGTCGCGGCCGCGTGCGGCACGATCGGCTACGAGTTGATGTGTGCGGTCGCGCCACGCGTGCCTGTGCGGGCAGAGTAGCCGGAGCGGCTCAGCGATTGGGTGAGCGTTACCGAT
>NZ_JBAUSA010000222.1:0-5495 GCF_049581465.1 Caballeronia sp.
ACCCCCCCAAACCTGCCCCAACGAAAGCCGCCAGCAGGCCCCCCCTCATCCCCTCCTCAACCGCGACTTCCCCGCAACATCGGAGAGAATTTTCTCGACACTATTGACATAGCGCTCCGTGCCAAACCGTGTAACAGCATTCGCATAGCCATGCGAAACCAATCGATCACACAAACCGGCGTCGCCACGCAGCTCGCCCAACGCATTGGCCAGCGCATGCGAATCCCCCGGAGTGCACAGGATCCCGTTCTCCCGATCCGCCACAATGTCTGTCACGCCGCCCGCGCGCGACGCCACGATCGGCCGCTTCGCCAACATCCCTTCAATGATCACTCGCCCAAACGGCTCCGGACTGATCGACGTATGTGCGACCACATCGACAGCTTTCATACACGCCGCAATGTCATGCTGGAAGCCGAGAAAATGCACCCGGTCGGCAAGCCCCTTCTCCAGCACGTAAGCTCGCAATTCCGCCTCGTAAGCATCCTCACCAAAGAGCGCCGAACCCACAAATACAGCATGCATCTCCGGCGCCTCAAGCAGCGCCTCAAGCAGAACATGCTGCCCCTTCCAGCGCGCCAGCCGGCTAAACGAGCCAACGAGAAATGCATCCGCCGGCAAGCCGAAGCGCGCACGCAATTCGTGCTGCGCAACTGCTTCGAGCTCGGTGAACGGCTCCGCGGAAATACCGTTGAACACAATATCCAACCGCTCTTCCTTCATCCGGGTCAACGCTGTGAGCGCCACCGCCGACGCAGTCGAATTCGCGATCACGCGCTCCAGCATGAGCTTCGTACACCACTTAATAATGGTTAGCTGGGTCTTGCCAAAATGGTCAGGACTAACAATATCGCGAAGATGCCATACAACCGGGCGCCGCGAAATCAACCCCGCAATCGCACCAACCACCATCGCGCGCTGCGTGTTGACATAGATAACGTCGGAATTGCGCGAGCGCTCCAGAGTGCCACGCACAAGGCCCATCACGCCCCCGATCATGCCGGCGCTCTTGCCTTTCATGCCACCATCTTTGCTCAAGCTGCCAAGAGCGGCGCTATCGAGCACGTCGACCTTGAGACCGACGGCTTCAAGCGCAATCCGAAAGGGACCGTCGTCGAATAACACGGCCTGGTTGTCGCCGCGCATGTTCTTCATCACTTCAAGCAAGGACAGTTCCGCGCCGCCCAGCACGCCGCTTTGATCGACAGCCAAAACACGCATGGCATCCGCGGCTGCATGATCCCGATCAAGCTTGGACGGCTCCTTAGGCGGAACCGGCGGCAACGCGGGCGGCGGTAACAGGAAATGCGGCGCCACGCCCTGCACATGGGCACGCAGGTTGTCGCGGAAATACTTGATCGAAAAGCGCTCGGCGTTCGCCCGGCAATCGGCGGAACGGAACGCGATCGCACCATGTTCGAAGTCCTCGACGGCTTCGATGATCGCACCGGTGCTTTGTTCATCGAAGAACAGGCCCGTCGGACGCGGGTCCGAGCCGTCAAGCACGGTCTCGAGCGCACCGCCCTTCCCGTACGCAATGACCGGCGTGCCGCAGGCCTGCGCCTCGACTACCGAGATGCCGAAATCTTCTTCCGCCGCGAATACAAAAGCCTTCGCGCGACGCATCCGATCTTGCAAGACAGCGAACGGCTGGAACCCCATGATCTCGACATTCGGCGTGGCCTTGTCGCGGATCTTGCGCATGTCCGGGCCGTCGCCGATCACCACCAGCTTGCGCCCGGGCATCTTCGCGAATGCCTCGACGATCAGGTCGATCTTCTTGTACGGAACCATCCGCGACGCCGTCAGGTAGAAGTCTTCCTTCTCTTCGCAAAGCTGAAACGCGTCTACATCGACAGGCGGGAAAATCACGTGCGAATCACGGTGATAAACCTTGTTGATCCGCCTCGCGATAAACGCCGAGTTCGCAATGAAGTGATCAACCGAGTTCGACGTCCGGATATCCCAGTTGCGCATGTAGTGCAGGATCATCCGCGCGGCCAGCGACTTGACGCCGACAGTCAGATTGGACTGCTGAAGATATTGATGCTGCAAATCCCACGCATAGCGGATCGGCGAATGCACGTAGCTGATGTGAATCTGATCCGGGCCGGTCAGGATGCCTTTGGCCACCGCGTGACTGCTCGAAATAACGAGATCGTACTCGGACACATCGAGTTGTTCGATGGCGAGCGGCATCAGGGGCAGATAGCTTCGGTAGCGCTTTTTAGCCTGCGGCAGCTTCTGGATGAACGAGGTCGTGACCTTCTTGCCACGCAGCCACGAACGCTCTTCCATGAAGTCGACGACACTGAAGATATCGGCGTCAGGGAAACAGATGATGATCTGCTCAAGGACCTTTTCCGCGCCGGCGTAAGCGACCAGCCAGTCATGCACGATCGCCACGCGCGGTACCCGTTTGGCGACTTTCGCGCGGTGCTTGCGATGCATGTCGAGTACTGAAGGCGGTGTCGGCTGGATCAAGCCGGAAGGCACTATCACCGGGTCGGTGAGCACTTCGTCGAGATCAGGTGTCATGCGTCTTTCCTCGCCTTGAACCGCAGGTTGGCGCGCCCTTTAAGGCGCTTGTTTAACTCGTGAACAACGCCGCTCGCGATCGAGCGCAATGCGGGCCGCGTGAGAATCGACCACCCCGCATTGACAAACGCGATAACGACGCCCGCCGCAATCGCCTGCCACGGGTGTGCGATGGGATCAATGCTCATGCCGACACCCAGGCTCACAATCAGAAACGCAAGATGCGAGAGCATGTCGGTCGCGATAGGCCGGGCGCGAATGCGCGAAATCCGGAGCAGCAAGCTGTAGTCGGCCAGCGAGCGCAGCACGACCACGCTGGCCGCGCCGATCGGCCCGAAGCGGCTCACGCCAAACCACAGCGCGGCAATGAAGAACGGCAACTGCACGACGCCGATACGCGCGGCGGTTCCCGGATTGATTTGCGACTGGATCATGATTCGCGTGACGCTGGCCTGTCCGACAAGCCATACGCCCACGATCAGGATTCGCCCCACGGGCGCGCTCGCCACTGCGATCTCTTGCCCAACCCACAGATGCAGGAACGGTGCGAGCACAAGCATCGCGAAGAGGGCGATGGGCGTGAAGACGCCATTGAGGAATTCGAGCGACTGCTGGACCATCGCGTCGGCGTGCTCTCGCCTGAGCGCGGACAGTCGCGGAAACAGCGTGCGCACCAGCGCGTTTGGCAACATGTTCAGGCGCGTGACCAGGTTCTGCGGCACCGTGTAATACGTGACGAAGCGCGCGCCCAGGTTTGCGCCGAGCAAGATGCGGTCGAGCGTATCGGTGATCATGCTGGTGATGGTGGCGACCAGCATCCAGCCGCCGAACTTGAACAGCCCACCGGCGACGCCCACCTGCGGCCACTCGATACGCTTGATGTCGAGCACCTTGAAACTGGCTCGCCCAAGCATGAGGGCCGCGAGAATGCGCGCAACGACAGCGGCCGCCAGCACCGTTTGCAGGGTCGGTGAAATCTTCCATGCGGCGGCGAGCGGCAGCAACTGAAACAGGAACGTGCCGATGGTCTGGTTCGTGTTGTAGACGCCGAAGCGTTCAACGCCGTTGATCGCGCCCGCCAGCACCCAGGAGACGTTTGCAATCGGGATCGCGATAGCGAGCCACGGCAATGCGCGATAGACCTCGTGCTGCATTTCGGCCGACGCATGTGCGACGTAGGCCGTGTACGCGAACGCACCGAAATAGATGACCAGCCCGCCGATCACGCCGGTACCGAGATTGAGCCAGATCGCGCTCCAGAAGACCCGTGAGCGCGTTTCCATGTCGTTGGCGGCGTGGGCTTTCGATATCTGATGCTGAGCCGCCATGCCCATGCCGAGATCCAGAATGCCGAAGTAGCCGATCAGCGTCCACACCAGGCTGATCACGCCGTAGCGCTCCACGCCGACAAGATGTATGTACGCAGGCACGGTGATCAGCGAGACGAAGGTAGGCAGCACCAGTCCCGAGAAGTTGATCGCCATGTTCCTGACCATGCTCTTTTCCATCGATTGCCCTTTCCAGATTTGTTCGTTACCTTTGATCAAGCTCCGCGTGGTTCGAGAGCCCCTGCGATTACGGCTTCCAGCGATACATCGTCACCTTGCCGCGCGCATCTTCTTCAACGAACACGAGGTATTCGCCATCCGGCTGGCGACTCGCGCTGATGCCGTTCGGTACATCGACCCAACCCGACGTCGCACCGACTTCCGGCCCCGGCTTCATCACACCGACCTCACGGCCCGTGTCCTTGTCGTAGACGTGCAGCGTCAGGCCGAGCGACTCCACCGTGAACACGTACTTGCCTTCGACGGTCATGCTGAGCGTCGTCGCGACAGGCGCCTTCGTTTGCCACGGCAATGCGATCGAGTAACGCTGCCGGGGCTCAGTCGACCAGTGGTCGTAGCGCGCGAGCCGCCGCCCGACTTCCTTCCAGAAGGCGTTGTCGTAGGGTTCGTCAGCGGTATATCCCGTGAGATACATCGTGTCCGTATCGGCTTCGTAGACGGCGCGCTTGACCTGGTTGAATGGGGCCGGCATCGGGTAGTTCTGTGCGTTTTCGTACGCGTAGATCGGGTTGCCGAAGCGATCCAGGCCGCCGTATCGGAAGCGATTGATCCCACGCTTGTCGCTCGTGTGCCAGATGTCGCCCTTGGTATCGACCCACCAGCCCCAGCCGCCCGGATTGGGAAGCGAACTGCGGTTGATCTCGAAGTCGTTTGCATCGAAACGCGCGTCGCCGTTGTTGTCGCGCCAGATCCAGTCGTTACTCGCGGGACTGTTCGGAATCCTCTGCGATCCACGCTCCCGGCTTGCGAAGTAACCGGAAGGAATCGCCAGCTCGCCACTTCGCTTCGCATCGAAGCGGTAAATCTTCAGGTGATCCGAATACATGTCCGTCAGGAACAGGAACGTGCGGCCATCAAGCTTTCGCGCCATCGGCAGGCCCGGCCAGTCGTCGAGATAGAAGACGGGGTCCTCGGGGTACTTGAACCGGCCCGAAAGAAACGCCACGTACTTCCATTCCTGCCCTGCGGGCTTCGAGAGATCGAGCTCGAAGCGCTTGTTACCGGTGTAGACGCTGTTCGGACGCGACGGATCGACCCACGCGCCGTCCACGAACAGCAGGCCTTGTAGTTGCCATACCTCGCGACCATCGGGCGCATAGCTTTCGAGCGTCGCGCCGAGTCCCGCGCCGGTCCCGCCGAGCTGCGGCCCCGTGCCGTTACACGACACATAGATGTTGCCCGCCGCATCCACGCCCACGCCGGTCAGCCCGTTGAAACGCTGCGGACCCGTACGCCCCGCTACGCCCGCGAAAATGCCGCCACGCTCGCCAAGCGCGCCCGACTCGCGATACGCGTTGTTCGCGCCGCCGTCCCGGGTGAAATACAGCACTTGCTGGCGCGGACCGTTGTCCGCAATCAGCAGGCGTCCTTTGTTGTCCACGGTCAGGT
>NZ_JBAUSA010000223.1:0-6405 GCF_049581465.1 Caballeronia sp.
AAGGAGCCGGTCGATTTGCACGCGCTGCTCGACGAGTGCGTGGGTGCCTACGTCCTGGTCGCGCAGCAACGTGGCGTGGATCTTGGCATCGAGACGAACGAAGCGGCGACCATCCGGGGCGACGGCAACGCGTTGCGCGTGATGTTCAACAATCTCATCGACAACGCGACGAAGTACACGCCGGCAGGCGGCCGCGTCGACGTGTGCCTGCGCATGAACGAAGGCCGGCCGCTGGTCGAAATCGCCGACAGCGGTCCCGGCATTCCCGCCGATGAACGCGAACGCGTGTTCGACCGCTTTTATCGCATGGGAGCGGGCGCAAATCGCCCGTTTACCGACGTAGTGGGAAGCGGCCTGGGTCTTGCGATCGTGCGTCGGATCGCCGTGCAGCACAATGCAACGGTGTCGCTCGACGAGTCGCGCAACGGTGGTTTGCTTGTGTCGATTGGGTTCAATGCGGGTTTAAGTGCCTCTTAAGCGGCACCTCGTACGCTTCGTTACATCCTGAAGCGCGTCCCTGAGGAGCACACATGAGAGCAAAGATCGTCACCCGCAGCGCCATTGCGGTCGCTGTTGCCGTTGCCTTGTCCGCGGGATACGTGGCTGGCAGCAGGAATGTCCCGGCGCCGCAGGTTATCCCTCCCGCGCAAGCCGCGATGATGCCTGCGGAAGCCGCCGCCAAGACGGGTATTCCCGACTTCTCCGGCCTGGTCGAAACCTACGGCCCGGCGGTCGTCAATATCAGCGCGAAGCACGTCGGGAAGGTGGCGTCGCGCCGTGGCGGCATGAACGGCAACGCTACCAACCCGCAATTGCCGATCGATCCGAACGACCCGTTCTACGAGTTCTTCAAGCACTTCTACGGCGGCGCTCCGGGCATGGGCGGCAATGGTCCCGACGCGTCGGACAGTCCCAGCGAGAGCCTGGGCTCGGGCTTTATCGTCAGTAGCGACGGCTACATCCTGACCAACGCACATGTAGTCGATGGCGCGGACGTAGTGACGGTCAAGACCACCGATAAACGCGAATACCGCGCGAAAGTGGTGGGTGCGGACAAGCAATCGGACGTGGCCGTGCTGAAGATCGACGCGAAGAATCTGCCCGTCGTGAAAATTGGCGATCCGAACGGCAGCAAGGTTGGGCAATGGGTGGTCGCGATCGGTTCGCCGTATGGCTTCGACAACACGGTGACGTCCGGCATCATCAGCGCGAAATCGCGCGCGCTGCCCAACGAGAACTACACGCCGTTCATCCAGACCGACGTGCCGGTGAATCCGGGCAACTCGGGTGGTCCGCTCTTCAATTTGCAGGGCGAAGTCATCGGCATCAACTCGATGATCTATTCGCAGACGGGCGGCTTCCAGGGTCTTTCGTTCGCCATCCCGATCAATGAGGCGATGAAGGTCAAGGACGCGCTGGTCAAGACCGGGCACGTCGATCGCGGCCGGCTGGGCGTGACGGTGCAGGGTATGAATCAGACGCTCGCCAAGTCGTTCGGTCTGCAGAGCCCGAACGGCGCGCTGGAAAGTTCGGTAGAGGCAGGCGGTCCGGCGGCGAAGGCCGGGCTCGAACCCGGCGACGTGATCCTCTCGCTCAACGGTGAGCTCGTCCCCGACTCGAACGCGTTGCCGGCGCAAGTTGCCGGTCTCGCGCCGGGCACGACGGCCAAGGTGCAGGTGTGGCGCGACAAGGCTACGAAGGACTTGAGCGTGACGGTCGGCTCGTTGACCGACGCCAAGACCGCGAGCGCGGGGCCGGACAAGAGCGAATCGGCTTCGCAGGATGCGCGGCTGGGCGTCTCGGTGAGACCGCTTACGCCGGACGAGAAGCAAAGCGCATCGCTTTCTCGCGGTTTGCTCGTGCAACAGGCGGGCGGACCGGCTGAAAGCGCGGGCATCCAGGCCGGCGACGTGATCCTGGCCGTCAACGGCCAGCCGGTCACGACAGTCGAGCAACTGAAGACCATGGTCGCTCATGCCGGCGACAGCATCGCGTTGCTGATCCAGCGTGACGATTCTCAAATCTTCGTGCCGGTGGATCTGGGTTGAGGCTGACCATACGGTGACCCGTGGCGTCATGTTGGCGGCAGCGGATTTCTGGAAACGTTTCAAGTAAAGCAGGATGCGGGCATGGAGTGTGCTGCTGTCTCTCAGATGCCCGGTCCCGATCTTGACGGCTGCGGAGTTATCCGTGTGCGAGTTGAAATGGACCGCTACAAACCGCCGATACGGGCGCCGGAAGTCCCCATAAAAAGGAGCAAATACGAGATGACCAGGACGACTGAAACAGCGAATGCGCGCGTCAAGACCAACGCCTTCAAAAGAGCATCGATTGCGGCCCTCGCCGCCGTCATGGCTTTGGGCGTGGCAGGAACCGCGCTGGCACAGGCTTCGAGCGCCGACACTAACGACATGAGCAGTGCCGGCAACACCAACGGCGGCGGCTTGCCGCAGATCCAGACGCAGGGTTCGGTGTCTTACACATCGGGCGGTGTGGGCCTCGACGAATCGCACGCTTTGATTCGAGAAGAGGCTCATTGGCCGCTCTCGTTACGGTTCACGGGTCCGACCTCCGACTATCTCGCCGACGTCCACGTGCGCATTACCGATTCGAAGAACGCTGAAGTGCTCAAAGCCGACGCCATGGGTCCGTACATGCTGGTGAAATTGCCCGCAGGCCAGTACACCGTGTACGCGAGGTACAAGGATTCGGAGAAGAAGCAGGCGGTGAGCATTGCCGGCAACGGCCATGCGAAAGCCGCGTTTCATTGGACCATTCAATAAAACGTAGCTAGTAGAATTGATTGTGCGCCAACGCGCAACAGCATCGATGGCGCTTGACCAAGTGCCGGAAACTTGTCTCATAATGCAAGCCACGGGTTCTGAAAAGTCCGTGGCTTTTTTTAAGTCGTTGCTGAAGTCGCCGCTTCATAGAGGTTGAATCGGGGAGCGCATGATGAATACCGGCACGCATCACATCGAAATTTCGTCGAACACGCGGCGTCATCGCGTGATTCATCAAGGCGTGACTTTTGCCGATACCCACGCAGCCCTGATCCTCACCGAGACGGGACACGATCCGGTGCGTTATTTCCCCCGCGCCGACGTGAACATGGCCCGCCTCGCCAAATCCACGCACACCTCGCATTGCCCATTCAAGGGCGACGCCACGTATTACCACCTGCTCACCGAAGACGGCCCGGTCGAAAACGCAGTGTGGTGTTATGAAGACCCATTTAAAAACGTTGCGCAGATCAAGGGCTATCTGGCGTTCTATCCGTCGCGGGTAGATCGCATCGACGAAACGTCGGGGACGTGAACCAGACGGTTTGCGGGCGTGCGTTCAGGGGAGGTTCGATGGAAGTCACCGATGCGTTGCGCGTTCCACTCGAACGCAGCCAGGTGCGTGAGGCACTGGGCGACTTGACCCTGGTGCGGGCGAGCCTCGACAACTGCGAAGCCTTGCTGCGACTGCCAAGCGGCGAATACGCGCTGACGCTGACTGTGCCGCTGGGCGCGCTTCGCGCCCGCTATGAAATCCGCGCGCATACGGCGGGTGCGGCGCGGTTGCTGCGCCAGGATGCCGATGGCCCTGATGCCGACGCCCAAACCCTCAGCTTCAAGGCGTTAGCCGAGGGCGTGGGATCGTTGCGTGGACAGATCGCGGTCGTGCTTGTGCCGGACGCGAAGGGCGCATCGACGTGGATTGAGTACACCTTGTGGGCAACACTCGCCGGGCCGCTGGCAGGATTGCCGGCGCGTCAGATCGAAAATGCACTGCGCGAAGTGGCCGATGACTTTTTCGCGGAGTTTTGCGAAGTCGTGCGTGCGAAGCACGGTCAGCCGTCCGCTTTTGCCGATAATCCGCTGGTGTCCCGCCGGCGAGTCTTTTTGCGGCCGATCGCAATGTCGGCC
Source organism: Caballeronia sp. (assembly GCF_049581465.1). Lineage (GTDB taxonomy): Bacteria > Pseudomonadota > Gammaproteobacteria > Burkholderiales > Burkholderiaceae > Caballeronia. The sequence continues at coordinate 3,915 of NZ_JBAUSA010000223.1, forward strand.
GCGTTCACCCGTCATACGGGCGCGGACCTGCACAAAACGCGCCACTCTGCCGTGGATGTGGTCGGCGGTGTCTTACGGCATCGGCTACCCGGCCATGCTTCGCACAATCATCAGGATTCCCATTCGCATAGCCTGCCGCCTTGGGCGTGGGCCACAATGATCGCTTGTGTCGCACTCATCCTGTTTCTCGCCCAGCGCTACGGCTTGCAGTAGGGATGGGCGCGGTTCTTCTTGCGGCGAGAGCGGAGTCTTCCTGCTTGCCTTAGCGGTTGGCCTATCACCCCTGACGCAAGACCGAGGGGCTATATCTCAGCACATCGAAAAATGAATCGATGATTCTTTCGGCATCTTTCTCCAAATCGATACTCTCCGGCGACATCAGCGAGTCATAGAGAACACCGGTGAACAGCGCATGCAGGATGGTCGTGGCGTGCCGCGTGTCAAGCAAGGCGGGCAACTGGCCCTTAGCAACGGCATTGCATAACCCGCGCTCGATCTTCTCAATGCCTTCGCGCATGTTCGTCTGATGACGCACGCGCACAGGGCCCATGTCTTCCACAAATTCGCATTTGAGAAAAAGAATGTCGAACACGCGGCGCCGCCGCTCGTCCAGTGCGATATTGCGCATGCACCAGATGAAAATGTCGCGCATCCTGCCAAGCGGGTCCGGCTCTCGGACTTCCTGCGATGCCGCGACTAACTCATCAAGCGGTAACAGGCTTCGGTCGAACATCGCGGTGAACAGATCGCCCTTGTTGGCGAAGTGCCAATAAATTGCGCCACGCGTGACGCCCGCTTCCTGCGCAATATCGGCAAGCGTGGTGCGCGACACTCCTTTCTCGAAAAAGATCCGCTCGGCGGCATCGAGAATGCTGTTGCGCGTCTCCGCCGCCTCTTCCTTGGTTCGCCTCACCATAGTTGTTTCCGTCCTGATTGCTGCTCGCCGATACAGCGTTGTATTCGTATGCCCATTTATGATGCGGCACGGTTTCGCTGAAGGTTTGTTTAGCCGGCAACCAATACCCGAGATAATTTCTCTCGTGCATCTCGGTATTGTAAACGAACGTCTCTTATACATGCATTCGTGGATGTATATACAATACCCTCCGTCGATCGATAGCCCAAGTAGCTTTGACCGGTTAATATCCGAGCCAGTTTTTCAGCCCCCCCGCCCGTCCGCTCGACCCTCGTGGTCCTCAGAGAGCGGTAGTCGCATGACGTCGACGAATCTCGGCGCGGGTACGAACGATGGTCGGAGCACCGGTTTCTTGCACCCGCCAGCTATTGGTCAGCGTCTAAGACGCTCGTCGCGGCTCGCCGATCAAGGCAGCCGCGCATTTATTTCAATCTCAGTCTTTGACAGAGGTCGCTCCATGCGCGTCGAACGGGTTTCATTCCGCTTAATCAGTGCCGCGACGGTTGCCGTGATTCTTGCAGCTTGCGGACAAAAACCATCAGCACCACCGCCACAAACGCCCGAAGTCGGTGTCGTCACCGTCCAGCCCACCACCGTTTCCGTCACGACCGAACTGCCCGGCCGTACGAGTGCGTTCCTCGTTGCGCAAGTGCGCGCGCGGGTCGACGGCATCGTGTTGCGGCGTGAATTCGTCGAGGGCGCGGACGTGAAGGCCGGTCAGCGGCTGTACAAGATCGACCCGGCGCCGTATATCGCGGCGTTGAATACCGCGAAAGCAGCGGAAGCAAAGGCGCAGGCGAACGTCGCCACGCAGAACGCATTGGTAGCGCGCTACAAGGTGCTGGTTGCGGCCAACGCGGTCAGCAGGCAGGACTACGACAACGCGGTGGCAAGCCAGGGACAGGCTGCGGCTGACGTCGCGTCGGGCAGGGCAGCCGTCGATACCGCCCAGATCAACCTGGGATACACCGACGTGGTTTCGCCGATCACGGGGCGTATTGGCCTGTCGCAAGTCACGCCAGGCGCATACGTGCAGGCAAGTGCTGCCACGCTCCTGTCGACCGTGCAGCAACTCGACCCGGTCTATGTCGACCTGACGCAGTCGAGTGTCGACGGCCTCAAGCTGCGCCGCGATCTTCAGGAAGGGCGCCTGCAAACCAGCGGCGCCAATGCCGCCAAGGTCACGCTGACCCTGGAAGACGGCCGGCCCTATTCAGAACCCGGCAAGCTGCAGTTCTCCGACGTGAGCGTCGACCCGGGTACGGGTTCCGTCACTGTCCGCGCGATTTTCCCGAACAAGGACCGTGTGCTGTTGCCGGGCATGTTCGTGCGTGCGCGCATCGACGAAGGAACCAACAACAACGCGCTCGTGGTGCCGCAAATCGGTGTGACGCATGACCAGAAGGGGCAGCCCGTCGCGTTGGTGGTCGGCCCGGACAACAAGGTAGCGCAAGTTCAACTCGTGACGTCAGGAACGAACGGCAGCAACTGGGTGGTGGAAAGCGGGCTGAAGGCGGGCGATCGCGTGATCGTGCATGGCACGGAGAAGGTGAAGCCGGGCATGACCGTCAAGGC